>NZ_JAUBQW010000281.1:0-2146 GCF_036701485.1 Microcoleus sp. Pol11C3
GTTTCAGCTTCTAGTCTTATGCACGAGTCTATCTTTTATTAGATAAAGTTATCACCATAAGTTCTGAAGAGCCATTTGGGCATTCTTATTTTCTCTAATTTATTTAAGTAATCTTTCTTTTTGCTTTTGAGAGAGGGGATTTTTAGCTTGCATCTATGGCTGTGCTCCTTAAAATACTTAATCTTATATTATACAATTAAGCTGCATAGCAGCTCATCTATTGGCGATCCAGTATGCTCGAAACACAAAAAGAAGATTACAGCTTAGTAGGAAAGAATCCTCTCCCTCTTCAGGAAATCCAAGAGGATATAGCCTTACCAGAAACGGTACTTCTGACCAATCCGCCTCTAAAACTTTCCAAACCGGAAACTCGGTTAAGCCTCAGATCGCTAACTTTGGAAAGTGTCTTCGCTACGCTTTTTTACAGCATCATCGGTGGCGCGTTGCTCAGTAATTTCTTGCTGGATTTAGGGGCGGGCCCAGTCGAAATTGGTATGCTCGCCTCCATTCCTCAACTGGTAAATCTGCTCCAACCGTTCGGAGCTTATATAGGAGACCGACTGCAGAGTCGCCACTGGTATTCCATCTGGATTTTCGGACTGTCGCGACTGCTGTGGCTGATTATCGTGCCAGCCATTTGGTTGGGAGGCTCATTTCAGCTCGCTGGTCATCAGCTAGTGCAGTTGACATTGGCAATCATCTGGATAACTCAAGTCTTAGAATCTTTAGGTCGTGCTTCCTTCTTGAGCTGGTTGGCGGTTTTAGTACCTCAGCGGTTGCGCGGGCGGTATTTTGGCTTTCGCAATAGTGCTGTCAGCTTGACGAATCTCATTGGTTTGCCGTTGCTGGCTCTAGTTGTATCGAACTGGCCCGGTGGAAGGCTCCAAGGTTACAGTGCCATCTTGGTTTTAGGAATTGTGCTTGGCATCATCAGTCTAGGTTGTCAGTTCTTTATGACCGATGTGAACCCAAAGCTTCTACACGTCACGCATTCAGATAGAGGCGAAAAATCATCCATAGGGACAATTTTTAGCTTTCTTAAGGAAGCCAATTTTTTAAAGTTTTTGCTTTACTCTGCTGTATGGAGCTTTGCCGTTAACGTCAGCGCGCCCTTTTTTAACCTCTATCTGCTGGATAACCTAAGTATAGATGTCAGTGTGGTAACGCTCTACAACAGCTTAGGAGCGGGTGCTAACTTGCTGCTGCTGGTTTTTTGGGGGAAGCTGGCTGACCGGGTTGGGAATCGCCCGATTATGCTAGTAGTGGGAATCTTGGTGGCTCTGACCCCTCTCTTCTGGCTAGAAGGTGGAACGGCTCCAATTTTTATATGGGTGTGGTTCCCGCTGTTGCACATCATCGGCGGTGCAACGTGGGCGGCGATCGACCTGTGCAGTGGTAATCTGATGATGTCGGTGACACCACTGTTGAATCAGTCGATATACTTTGCGATCGCGGCGGCCGTTCCTGGTGTCACTGGGGCAATGGGAATCACCCTTGGTAGCTTTCTCGCCACTTTGACCAATCTCGGTGGCTTGCCAGGGGTGTTTGCCCTCTCAGCCGTCTTACGAGTGGCGGCTCTCCTGCCCTTGGTTTTTGTTCGCGAGCAGCGTTCTGTGTCTTTGGGTAAGTTTTGGCTGCTCTTGTTGCCCGCTTGGTGGAGAAGAGTGCCAATTGAACCTGGAGACATCAGGTTTCAACCATTAATAGTGGAACAGTTCGACTCTGGGCCTGAAAGCTCAGGCGATCGATCTTCAACGGTTGATTGATTGTACGGCACAAAAGGCGCGCCTTAGCTCAGACAACTGCATAGTGTGTAAATTTTCGCATCAAAGGCGAGTGAAACCCCAGTACGATGTCGTTTTTGGCTACGCATAACTGCACCAATTCTTCTGCAAAATCAATTTCCGTCCCGTTGTACTGAAGTTAAATTTTGCCCTCTTTATATATCAAAGTTAGGAACTACGCCGGCACACTACATAATAGTGTGCCGAAACAGGAATCTCGCCTTTGCTCTCATGAGCCATTTTTTGTCACTTCGGAGACAGTATAAGACGCCGGCCGCCACCAATTATGTAGGGCTTGCTGAATATATCGATCGCACTTGAGGTAGCCTGGGTTTTGAGCGCGCGATCGAGAATAAAGTGCA
>NZ_JAUBQW010000055.1:0-36434 GCF_036701485.1 Microcoleus sp. Pol11C3
GCTCCTTATTTTTTTACCTTACCATTCTCTCAAACCTTTGTCCTGTTTAGACTAGAGGTGCCTTGTCACCCGCTAAGACTCTTAACATACAAGGGACACGGCAGTGCCGTGTCCCTACAGATAGCGGGCAATCTATCTATACGCAACCGTACTTTGCAGAATTGATATTAAAAGATTTATCCCTTTAGAGACTTTTTAGGCTCATCATTCCTCAAAGCCGTCGAATCCTTGAGACGGAGGTCATTAATTGAAAAAGTCGAAAAGAGCGATCGCACCCTCTTCACAGTCCAACCAGCGATCGCAGAATATGTAAAAACTAACATTTTATAGCAAGTTTAGGAACCGGCAAGATGCCTGTTACACAATATATGAATTTGAGGGCAAGAGTTTTAGGAACCGGCAAGATGCCTGTTACACAATATATGAATTTGAGGGCAAGAGTTTTAATAACAAGCAAGATGCCTGTTCCACAATATATGAATTTTCTTGTGGGGCGTTGCTCCTAGCCCGCCCTGAAAGGATTATTGAAAAATTAGCAAAACATTAATCCAAACCTCCGCATTTAGCATTAAAATTAAAAAGACTGACTAGCCAACAATGCCCTATGTTTGAAGCCCTTGCCGATCGACTCGAATCCACCTGGAAAAAACTGCGCGGACAAAATAAAATCTCCGAGTCCAACATCCAAGACGCGCTCAAAGAAGTCCGCCGCGCCCTCCTGGAAGCCGATGTCAACCTCCAAGTTGTCAAAAACTTCATCGGAGAGGTAGCGGCAAAAGCACAAGGCGCAGAAGTCGTCTCAGGCGTCCGTCCCGACCAACAATTCATCAAAATCGTCCACGACGAACTCGTGCGCGTCATGGGGGAAACCAACGTACCCCTCGCCACCGCCGAATCCGGGCCCACAGTTATCCTGATGGCCGGTTTGCAAGGAACCGGGAAAACCACAGCTACCGCCAAACTAGCGCTGCACCTCCGCAAACAAAATCGTACCGCACTGCTAGTCGCAACCGACATTTATCGACCAGCCGCGATCGACCAATTGCTCACACTCGGCAAACAAATCGACGTACCAGTATTTGAATTAGGCAAAGACATTGACCCCGTAGAAATTGCCCGCCAAGGCATCGAACACGGCAAACAAATCGGCATCGATACCATCATCGTCGATACAGCAGGCCGCCTGCAAATCGACCAAGACATGATGGCAGAATTGGCCCGCATCAAACAAACAGTACAACCCCACGAAACGCTGTTAGTTGTTGATGCCATGACCGGCCAAGAAGCAGCAAATTTAACCCGCACCTTTCACGAACAAATCGGCATTACCGGCGCAATCTTAACCAAATTAGACGGCGACAGCCGCGGCGGCGCAGCCTTATCCGTGCGGCAAATATCCGGCGCGCCGATTAAATTTGTCGGCGTCGGCGAAAAAGTGGAAGCCTTGCAACCATTTTATCCCGATCGCATGGCCTCGAGAATACTCGGCATGGGCGATGTCTTGACGCTAGTAGAAAAAGCGCAAGAAGAATTCGACATCGCCGATGCCGAGAAAATGCAAGAGAAAATGCTCACGGCAAAGTTTGACTTTACCGACTTTCTCAAACAAACCAGACTATTAAAAAATATGGGTTCCCTCGGTGGCATCATGAAAATGATTCCGGGGATGAACAAACTCTCAGATGAACAAATGCGGCAGGGAGAAGTGCAGCTAAAACGCACCGAAGCCATGATCAATTCCATGACAGTGGAAGAACGCCGCAACCCCGAACTTTTAGCAAGTTCTCCATCCCGCCGCCGCCGCATCGGCAAAGGCGCAGGCTACGCAGAAAACGACGTAACTAAGCTGGTGAGCGATTTCCAGAAAATGCGTACAATGATGCAGCAAATGAGTCAAGGCAACTTCGCCGGCATGGGAGGAATGCCGGGAATGCCCGGAATGCCGGGAATGGGTGGCCCCGGAATGCAGCCCGGTTCCCGTGGCTATATGGGTGCCCAGCAGAAGAAGAAAAAGAAAAAAGATAAGCCTAAAAAAGGTTTCGGACAGTTGTAGAAAGCGTCAAACATAATGTTGCAGCATTCTCAATAATCCTTTTATGAACGGGCAAGATGCCTGTTCCACAAAAAAATTAATTTCTTGTGGAACGGGCATCTTGCCCGTTCTTGAGAATGGTACAATCTGTCAAAACCATCAAACTTTAACTCTTTTCTTGTTGCCGAGTTCAATCTAAAAAAAACTGGAATTGAATATGGTACAAATATTTACTGAACCAGAAACCATCTCTATAGAATTGCCAAACGCGATCGGCCTATTAGTCACCCCAGAACAATTCGAGGCCCTAGCATTAGCAAATCCCGACTTGAGATTAGCGAGAAATGTATAAGGAGAGTAGGCTTTTGGGCCTGTCCCACAAGAGTTTCATAAAATTTATCGAGGCAAACTAGATGTCAGGCCAGCTTACTACCCCTACTTTTATGCCTAATAGTTCGGTTGCCTTTTCGCTGTCTACAGGCTTAGAAAATAAATATCCTTGCCCAAACTCACACCCCAACTCTCGCAGTTTCTGTAGCTGTGTTGACGTTTCTATACCTTCTGCCACGATATCCATACCTCGGCTGCGAGCCAGCGTCACAATTGTCTGGATAATTTCTACGCCGCTGTTGTCTAACCCAATGCGGCTAACAAAAGAGCGGTCAATCTTTAAAGTATCAATGGGAAACTCGTGTAAGCGACTTAAAGAAGAGTAGCCCGTGCCAAAGTCGTCGATACACAACTGAATGCCTAGAGCTTTTAACTGCTTCAACATCTTTTCTTCCCTGGATACTGTTTCTAAAATGCAACTTTCAGTAATCTCTAGTTTGAGACTGTAGCTGGGAAAGCCAGTCTGCTGCAAAATCTCCTCAATTCGATTGAGTAGGTTTGCTTGCTTTAGCTGCACGGGGGAAAGATTGACATTAATCGCCAAGGGAGGTGTTTGGGGAAACTGTTGCTGCCAAATACTGACCTGGTGACAAGCTTCCTGCAAAACCCACCACCCCAGTTCATTGATCAAACCAGTTTCTTCAGCCACAGGGATAAACTCAGCAGGCGGGTAGATTATGCCAGATGCCTGATGCCAGCGCACCAAAGCTTCAAAGCCACTCAGTTGCCCGGTAGAAAGGGAGACAATTGGCTGGTAGTGAACGCAAAATTCTTGTAGCGCGATCGCCCTTCTCAAGTCGTTCTCCAACTGCAAGCGCGTCATAGCAATAGTTTGCATAGCTGGATCGAAAACCTCGTAACGCCCTCTGCCTTGAGCTTTAGCATAATACATGGCGATATCCGCATCTCTGAGTACGTCTTCTGGGCGATCGTAACCCATTGTGCTAACGATAATTCCAATGCTGATCTCGGTAAATACTTCATAATCATTCAAATTAAACGGCTGCCTTAATTGATTTTGGATGCGTTCAGCCACCCTGTTTGGTTCATCAATATCTTTAATATCTTCCAGCAAGATCACAAATTCATCTCCTCCAAACCGCGCAACTGCATCTGTATGGCGTAAACAAACTTGCAGTTGACGAGCAATGCTTTTTAGTAATTGATCCCCAACCAAGTGTCCGAGGCTATCATTCACTACTTTAAAGCGATCTAGGTCAATAAACAGCACCGCATATAGATAATCTTCACGTCTGTACGACAAGTCGATCGCCTGTTGCAGCCGATTCATAAACCAAGCGCGGTTAGGCAACTCCGTTAGCGCATCGTGAAAAGCATCATGTCCTAATTTTTCTTCCCTTTCCAACAACTGAACTTGAGCCTGTTGAAGCTCGTTGCAGGCTTGTCTAAGTTCAGCCGTTTGAGAAGCCACCCGTTCTTCTAACTCAGAAGTGAGTTTCTGCAAAGCAGCTTCCGCCTCTTTTCGCGCTTCTATTTCCTGTTTGAGAAGCACATTTTGCTCTTCCAGCGTCTTGGTCAAATTTCGCAGTCTCAGGTGTAGTTGCACGCGGGCTAGGACTTCCTCTTGCTGAAAGGGTTTGGTGATATAATCTACTGCCCCCATTGACAGACCTTTAACCTTATCCACACGATCCGTAAGAGCTGTCATAAAAATCACAGGGATATCTTTCGTTGCCACCGATGCTTTTAAGCGGTAGCAGGTTTCAAACCCATCTATCCCCGGCATCATCACATCTAACAATATGATATTTGGCGAAACTTCTTTTAACTTCTCAATAGCACTTTCCCCATCCTTAGCCACTAAAACCTTGAAGCCTGACTCCTTCAAAAAATCGAACAGAAGTTTGAGGTTATTTGGGTTATCGTCAACAATTAAAATTACATTGCCTTTTTCGTTTAGCATTTTATTACCCCAAATGTTTTTTTACAAAAGCTAGTAGTTCTTTTTCTTCAAAATTTTTCGCAAATTGCCATATTTTATTAGCGAAGGGTAGATAGCTGCCGTCTATCTGCTTGAGTCTATTGGCTTCCTGCTCAACCACTTCAATATCACCGATCCTAGCTGCATTAAACAGCGCTACCAACTCTGCTGAGGGCGGTATCACAAGCTCACCACTTTGAACGTTTAATAAATCAGTGCCACCTTCCTGCTGTGCCTTCGCCAAATCCGCAGGTTTGTCGTAAATCCATTCTATTTGTAAGTATTTTTTTAATACTTCTAGCAATTCTTCTACTTGGATAGGCTTTGACAGGAACTCGTTACAACCTGCTTCTTGGCTATTTTGCCGATCGAATTCAAACACGCTGGCACTGGATGCTATCAATATTACATCCTTAAACTCTGATGAATTTCGCAATCTCCGCGACATTTCAAATCCATCCATTACTGGCATCACTAAGTCTGTGATAATCAGATCGGGTTGAAAATCCATGGCTTGATTTAAACCATCTTGTCCATTACAAGCTTCCCTAATTTTAAAACCTAGTGGCTCTAATAAAATTTTAATAAAACCTCGATTTTCTAATCGATCGTCTACTAACAAAATTTTATTTTTATTTCCTTTAAAACCAATTAAATTCATTGAAGTTTTTAGCGAAGTATACTCAATAAATTCAGATGATTGAGTCAAGTCTAAATCAAAGGAAAAAATGCTGCCGTTACCGAGTATACTTTCGACTTTTATTTCGCCTCCCATCATTTGAACAATTTTCTGTGCAATGGCTAATCCTAAGCCAGTGCCTTCTGCCTTCTGCTGGCTATTTCCGACTTGTTCAAACGGTAAAAATATTTTTTCTAACTGTTCTGGGGTCATCCCCACGCCAGTATCTTCGATATAGAAACGAACTGTAGTAAGTGGTGATTGGTCGGAGTCTTTTCCCTCACCTATTACGCCTACCTTAAAAATAACACCTCCTTTTTCTGTAAATTTAATAGCATTGCCCAAAAGGTTAATTAAAACTTGGCGCAGTCGTTTTTCATCAGCATTGACAGCGTTAGGGAGTTGATTTAAGACTTGATAATTAAATGTAATTTCTTTTTGTTCGGCTCGGATGCGGCACATTTCCACAACGCCCATCAGAAAAGAAGGAAAATTAAAAGCTGAACTGTAAAGCTCCATTTTACTTGCTTCTATTTTAGAAATATCTAAAATATCATTAATCAGAGTGAGTAAGTGCGAACCACACTGGTGAATAATTTGGATAGCATCTTTTTGTTTAGGAGTTGTACTTTTATCGCGTTCCATAATTTGAGCGTATCCTAGAATCCCGTTCAGGGGAGTGCGGAGTTCATGGCTCATGTTCGCTAGGAATTCGCTCTTGGCGTGATTAGCAGTATCAGCCGCAACTTTTGCCTCTTTTAGCTCACTTGTCCGTTCTTCTACTCGATTTTCTAGATCTGAGTTGGTTCTTTCTAAAGCAGCAAAAGACTCGCGCAATTGCTGTGCCATTTGGTTAAAAGATTCAGCGAGAAGTCCGAGTTCATCTATGCCATTCACCTCTACTTTTTGGTCTAATTGACCGCTAGCGATCGCTCTACTCGCTTTACTCAAACGAAAAATAGGGTGGGTAATCCAGCGGGAAGCGAGGATTCCTAACAACGTCGCTAGCACTAACGCTAAAAGGCAGAGTAGGATAGTGCTGCGGGTATTGGCGTTGATTTGCTCCATAAAGTCGGCTTCTGGAACAACTACAACAATCAGCAAATCAAGACCTCTACCATCTTGGAAGGGGGATACTTGCACGAATTCTCGCTGACCATTTAGCAGGAATTCGAGTTGCGAGTTGCTATCTATTTCGGTGAAGTTACCAAAGCGTTCTATTAAGTGCTGCGCTGTTCCCTGTATCAAAGGAACCCTGCTTTCAATAGCTTTTAATCTTTGCGTATTTTGGCGATTTTTTTTATTAATAAATGGCTTTTCTGGGGTAGAAGATGCCACTAGAAAGCCAGAGCGTTCTATGATGAAAGTTTGGCCGGATTTACCAATTTTTAAACTTTGGAGAAAGTCGCCGATTTTGGATAGAAATAAATCGGTACTTACAACACCTATAAAAGTGCCATTTTTGTCGTAAACAGGTTGGCTAGCGGAGATTCCTAGGCTAGGTTGAATATAATATTGATAAATTTTATTCCATTGGGGTTTGCCTGCAAGTTTTGCGGCTTTATACCAGGGTCGAATGCGGGGATCGTAGTCGGGGTGGGTTTCCTTAAACTGAGTCGGGTTGCCCTCTTTATCTACGCGGACGATCGTATTGATAAAATTAGTAGAGCGATCGGTTATTTCAATAACCACACTACCATCATCCTTATATCCAGCACCCGCGTATTCTTTTTGTTCCCCTCCAAAACTAATGTAACTAACAGTGGAAAATTGCTTGAGCTGCCAGAAGAAGTAGCTTCTCATAGAACTCATATTGTCTGGATTCCATAATCCAAAGCGGCGAATGGCATCGACGCTGATGGCATTGACCAAATGGGGCGTTTCCAAGTAAGTGTTTAATTGTTGATTGATGCGGGCGACTAGCTCGGTTCGTAATTGGGTAGTAACGTTGTTGACGGCAGTTTTGCCGTTGCGTAGCGAAAACCAACCTGTCAGCCCCACAGCAACAAAGATTTGCAGGACGAATGGTACGACTAAGACGAGGCGTAGTGGGATTTTTTGAGGGCTTTTTGCAAGTTTATGCTCACTTGCTATTTGTGTCATGGCGGAGTCATTTTAGTAATTGGATTATTTCAATAACAACAGTCGCTCACCCTTGGTCATTTAAAGTCAGCTCTAGGAAAATTATTGATTTCGTCTCTCTTGAAAGCCAATTGTTTTAATGATATCTTATTGTTGAGTAACCGAGCTCAAATAAGCGGGTAATACTGATACGGTTGGCAAATTTATGAAAAAAACCGCTCCCCCATGTGAGACGAAATCTCCATAAATGTTAAATGCTATATTTTGCTTGGGGTTGCAGTGTAAGCCTACCTGGAGATTTCATGGATATTGAGTAGACGTTCATTCACTTCTAGGTCTTGACCTCAATACTAATTGATCTAAGCATACAACTATAGTCAGGACTTACGAACTATAGGCTCTGAAACCCAGCTTCCCCGTGCTGTCCTTAAAAAAGGGGGGGAACCGCTTCAAAAAACGGCGCACTTGAAAGCCGTCTTGGAAAAAGGGTTTGGGGGTTCTATGCGTAAGTCCTAAGTTTACGCAAGCTAAATTGCGCTTTTTTTTTCAAGGAGATCTGTGGCCGATCCCACAAGGATTCTCAAATAGAGGACATGGGTACCTAGATGCACAATAACTTAATAGTCTATCGTGCATAGTGCCTAAACCAACCCTAAACTCAACACTTTGACGGGGTGACAAGCAGGTTAAAAGCAAAGCTGCGTCAAGGTTTTGAGTTGATTAACCAAGCACAGAGCTCTTGGCGGCGTGAGTCAATAAAAGAGAGTGGCGAGCTCGCTTGAATCAGATTCAAGGCGAGCTTGGACGCTCTTATGAGTCAATAAGCCTGTCAATAATCCCCTATTTTTTGTGATGCTCAGGGGCTTTAATGCTTTTACCATCAAGGTTTCACAGGCGTTGTCACCCCGTCAAGTATTTTAACTTACTACTGTCTCGGACGATCGACTTTGCTCCGCTCTTGCAGTGTACGCTGTCCGTTGGGGATGCGGAATATGGGGTAATTGTTCACAAGAAAACTGGTTTGTTTGTAGTAACAACTTTAGTCCTTAGTAACTAAAAGCTTTAAGAAAAGACAGAAGTCATGAGGACACACTTAATTGCACAATCAAATTCTATTGAATAGCTTGCCTGAATTCCCGCATTGCCTGAAGGTGATTTTCAATATTGATACACCGCGCCAATAATACAATATCTAAGTCTGGCAGAACTTGAGAGCGATCGACCTCTGCATATCCATCAGCCCCCAACGAATACATACGAAGTGCCCCATTTTCCCAAAACCAAACTTCAGGAATTTCCAGGCGTTTGTAAGCTTCCAACTTGTTAATACCGCCGCTAGTCACCACCACTTCCACCGCCAAATCAGGAAATTCTCGATTAGCTCCTAATTCGTAAGATAGATCTGCTTCTCTCTTCACCCTTCCAGTTTCACTTTCTAGTGTGACCGAACCAGTTGGCGTAAAGTCAATCCCTGCATATTCCAAATAGAGATCCACCAGCGTTGAAATCCGCTGTTTGGCAGTTTCATGTTTTCTTCCAGGCATACGTCTAATCTCCAACACCCCATCTAAAAACGACAGCCTCAGCCCTGGGCGTGAGAGCAACTGTTCAACAGCCTTAAACTCTCTCCAACTCAGCTCGTCAATTAAGATAGGTTCATCGAGCCGTTCTAACTTTTCTAAAGTTGTCGTCATCCTAACCCCTCCTTACTCAATCTAATCTTCATTATATTTGCGTTCATCAGCGCTCATCTGCATTAATCTGGGGTTGCAATCCCATCTACTTTCCCAAAGTTCCCTTGTACTCATCCGGTACAAATTCCGTAACCACTTGGCCACCACCACCGTCGCCTTTGACAATCACAGTTTGATTTTTCAACTCTCCCGCCGCCCTCGGCCCAGTCAAATTAAACACCGGATTTAGTTGCTTGTAAACCACATTTCCTTCGGCGTCGAAAGTCTGGTTAGTTAAATACCACGTTACGCGATCGGTATTTAATTGAGCTTGACGTTTTTCACCAATTCCTACCACATTTCCCGTCAAATAAAAAACTTTTTTCTCTAAATCTCCCCGCCCCGTATTCCCAGTCATCGTCACCTTTTCTACGCGGTGAAATACCTTCACAGGCCCGGGCGATATCACATATTGCGCCGGAAAATTCCAGCTCATCAAACTGCTTTCTATTTGCAGTGGCGGGTCTGATGGCATCAACTGAGCGTTTTTCGTCAGCGTCGCAATCTTAGTTTTTAAGTCTACATCTACTTGGTCGGCAAAACCGCTGTCTGTTACTGTTTTATCTTTGTATCTGTCAATTTGAGTCGGTTTGTCGCTGTTTACCTTTTGCTGCTCCACAAACCACACTAAGTGCTCAGTTCTTAATTGCAAAGCCGGATCTTGAACATTCGCCACCACAGAGCCGAATAACTCCATCCTCTTAGCCCTACTGAAAACCCGCGCTTCCTTCGCTGAAGCCCTCACCTGTTTGTTCTCTCCCGTCAAATTATTCCGAACAACTAAAACATCTTCCTTCGGCCGCCACTCCAACTCATTTCCCCGCAATACCACTCCATTTTTTAGGTCTTTAGCAACTATGTTACCTTTAAGAAAAACCTGATTTCCTTCCTCAAATACCTGCCCCGTTTCTCCCTGAATGTCGTAAATTTCTTTGCCGTCCTGAAACAATTTGCCCACAGGTTTCTGAACGTTAACTATTTTTTTGTCTTTGCTGTAAACGGCATTTGTGGAGTTTACTTTCCAGAACGTCTCGCCCTTTTCGTTTGCTTGTTCTAGGGTTACTTTGTTCAAAGTTAAAGTGCTGTTTGACTGTTGAGCAGTTTTGATATCCTCAGCTAATTTGTTTTTTTGAGTCTCTTGGGGAGCTGCACAAGCAGCAATCCCCAAAATCAGTGCTGCTAAAAATAGCAGCATCAATTTTGGGGATTTGAGATTGGGAATTTTGGATTTGAGATTAATCATTGGCAATTAAGAATTGGTAATCGGTAACTGGTAATTTGGTATTAAAAAACACTTAATCAAAAATTAAAAAGCTGTCATTTTTTGTCTAATTTTTTAACTTTTAATTCTCAATGATTTAACCCATTAACTATCACACATTACCCGTTACCTATTACCTATTACCCATTACCAAATCCCTATCTGTCGTCGTGTTCGTCCATCAAGCTCAGACCCGACAAAGGGCGGTAAGCATAATTAGGGCGTGATGTTTTTTGGATATCGTCCTTAATCATTTCCAAATCGATATAGCGATCGGCTACATTAATCAAACTGTCGCTTGTCATCGATCGCAAACTCACCACCTCCACCCGAACGCCGCGATAGCTCACAGCGTCTACAGCATAAGCCAAGTCGCCGTCACCGCTGACCAGTACCGCCGTGTCGTAAGACCCGACTAAAGCCATCATATCCACAGCGATTTCTACATCTAAATTCGCCTTCTTAGAACCATCTGGCAACTGTACCAAATCTTTAGAAATCACCCGGTAGCCGTTGCGGCGCATCCACAGCAAAAACCCCTGCTGTTTCTCGTTAGTGCGATCGACACCCGTGTAGAAAAAAGAGCGCAGCAGCCGCGAACCCGCAGTTAAACGGCACAGCAGCTTAGTGTAATCAATCTCAATTCCTAACTGCAAAGCCGCGTAAAAAAGGTTAGAGCCGTCAATAAAAATTGCCACTCGACCGCGATTTTCTAGAACCTGTTCCGGCGTAAAAAGGTCATTGCTTTCTATTCTATTCAACACGATTGTTATGCCTCAATTTTTATGAAAGATTGGTAAGGAAATAAGTGCTAATTCGTAGTCTGTCATAGCACCCCGAGCGCTGGCTGCCAACTATGAATGTACTGTTTCCAGCAGTTCTAGCCGCTTAAAAACAGGTTGGGGTTCCCCCAGAGTTTGGTTAGCCGGCAAAGCGCCCCAGGCAGCATGAGCTGCAAAATTCGGTAAACTGTTAACTGTAACCCGATCGTTAAAGTCAATTGAAAAACCTAGCTGCTGATAGATAGCGTTGCTGATATTGGGAATAATCGGCGATAAAAGGTAAGATGCTAGTCTAACAGATTCCAGAACAGAATATAGCACCTGTTCGACACTTTCGAGCTGTCCTTGCTTGTACAAACTCCAAGGTGCTTGCACGTCAATAAACTTGTTCCCGGCTCGCACTAATGCCAGCACGGCTTCGCAAGCCTTGCTAAAAGCCAACTCTTCGTAAAAACCCGCTACTTGATCGCCCAAATCCCGGCTCATAGCCTTGAGAAGGTTGTCGTCCTCAATGTTTTCTCCCAACACATTTGGTACGCAGCCACCGCAATATTTGCGAGCCATGTTTAGGGTACGATTAAGCAAATTTCCCAAATCATTTGCTAGCTCAGCATTCAATATATTGATAAACCGAGTTTCGTTAAAATCGCCGTCCTCTCCGAACTCAATTTCTTTGAGGAAATAGTAACGTACTGCATCAGCGCCGTATTTGTTGACCAATTCGACAGGGTTTAAAGTATTACCCTCCGTTTTCCCCATTTTTTTGCCGTCTTTGGTCAAAAACCCGTGTGCGAAGACGCGACCCGGCATAGGTAGATTCGCTGACATCAGCATTGCCGGCCAGTAAACTGCGTGGAAGCGAAGAATATCTTTGCCGATCAAGTGCAAGTCAACCGGCCACCATTTAGATAAAGCATTCTCCAACATCGGGTCACTGTCCGGATCTAGCAAGGCGGTGACGTATCCCAGCAAAGCGTCAAACCAGACGTAGATACTGTGACTGGGGTCAACTGGCATTGGCAGACCCCATGCAAGATTCACTCTAGAAATCGAAAAGTCTTGCAGTCCAGAGTTGACGAAGCTCAGCACTTCGTTGCGTCGGCTTTCCGGCGCGATGAAGTCGGGACGTTCTGCGTACAATGCCAGCAGTTGGTCTTGATACCGCGACAGACGGAAAAAGTAATTTTCCTCGTCGCGCCACTCAACTTCCTTGCTGGTGTGGACGGAACACCGATTTCCGGGCAACAATTCCCGTTCATCCTTAAATTCTTCACAGGAGACGCAGTACCAGCCTTGTTGCTGGTTCAAGTAGATGTCGCCGGAGTTCCAGACGCGCTGGAAAAATTCTTTGACAATGTACTCGTGGCGCCTCGAAGTTGTGCGGATGAAGCGATCGTACTGGATGTCGAGTTGCTCCCACAGCGCCTCAAACGCCGGAACTACTGAATCGCAGTGAGCTTGGGGCGATCGTCCCAAACTCTCGGCTGTCCGCTGAATTTTCTGCCCGTGTTCGTCCGTCCCCGTAACCAGCAAAACAGATTTGCCTCGCAGCCGCTCAAATCGGGCTAGGGCATCCGCAGCCATAGTCGTATAAGCGCTGCCAACGTGAGGTAAATCGTTTACATAATACAGAGGGGTTGTGATCGCAAAGGTATTTTTAGTTGTATCAGTCGATTTCATTGAATGCTAAAAGAAAATTCCCTAAATTTCGTTTCGATCTTAACTCAGCGGTTAAATTTTTTATGGAGTGGCACTCAAGCCAAATTCACTGCAAGTTATTTGCAATTGTCTAACCCGGGCTATTCCCAAAAGAAATATTGCTTTCCTATCCACACTAATCTTTTTTAGTTGTTTTTGGCGAACTCTCTAAAATGTCTTAATATTTTGACATTCTGGTGCCTTGGGAATCGACGATCGCGGGGTTCGCGCCTCCTCAATTTATTTATCGCAGCCGCCATCCCTAGAGGGGGCGATCGCCCACCCGGTTTGCAACAAAACTCACCGGTTAGGCTGCTAAACCCGCCATTCGACTAACACTCCGCAACCACTTTCTGTAAATGCGCGATCGATCGCCATCGCCATCTCTTTGCCTCGATCCCCGGAAAGTCGATCGCCCGTAACTCCTGCCACTTTCCGAGCCGCTCATGGACGCAGAAACCGGGTTGTTTACGAAACTCTCTTGTCAAGCGCGAAGCTTTAGTTTCTTACCCAAAAAAAAAGAGTATCAAACCCACTTTCGGCACCCTCAACTGTCACTATCGGTTTTTACTTATTTTGATCCAGGAATAAAATTCTAAATCATAATATAATACCGTAGATTGACGGATAAAAAAGTTTTTAAAAGCATAATTTGTTACTTTGAAGATATAGTTTTCTGCGTAATTATGCTGTATGACACCCCAGGGTGTGAAATATGGGATAAAAGCCTAGGTTTTTTGTCACAAAACCCGGTTGATAAAGGTTGCTAGTGCGTTCACAGACAATAAAACCCCAAGCCAGTTAAGCTTGGGGCTATCAAATTAGGGTGCATCTAACAACGGATTATCCGATCGCCCTCGATCGCCATCAGGAAAACTAACTCGATTTCCGCCAATAGCTTCTGACAAATAATCCGCTGCAGCTTCCACAACCGCGATCGCATTTTCATAAACCATCCGCGTCGGCCCTAAAACCCCAACACTACCCACCGGCACCGATCCCCGGCGGTAAGTCGAAGAAATCAGAGTACAGCCACGAATTGGTTCTAAGGAATTTTCCGAGCCAATACGCACCGTTACCCGCTTCCCGGGGGTGTCCAACTCAGGCGATTCAAAAATCAAAGGCCAAAGCAGTTCCTGCTCTTGTTCGAGCAGTTGCACCAGGGTTTGAACTTGCTGCAACTGCGAAAACTCAGGCAAGCGCAGCGCTTCTGCCAAACCGCCGATCAGAATCCGCGTGTAGGTTGGATTTCTTTGGCGGCTGCTCAAAGCAGTCAGCATGGTTCCCATCCACTCCGCGTACAGCTCAAAGTCCCGGTCTAACTCGCTCCAGTCTACAGTGGAGAGTTCCAAGAGCGATCGTCCCCGCAACTTGCTGTTCAAAAAATTCGACAAAATCTGCAATTGGCGATCGACGATTTCCACATCAGGCGTGTTACCTTCTGCATCCCTCGGCAACTGCACCAAAACCGACTGAGTTTCGTAGGCATCCGTTACCACGATTAGCATCACCTTTCCCGGCTCTAGCTGCACCAGTTGCAAGTGGCGCAAGCAAGCCATATTGGTTTGCGGTATGGTGATCATGGCTATGTAACCGCTGATAGTTGCCAGGATTTGAGCAGCGCCGCGGAGTGCCGCGTCCATGCGACCATCCGACCAATTGAGCTGGTCTAGTACCTGTTCCACCTTGCGGGCAAGCGTATCAGACGGCTGAATCAACTGGTCTACATAAATTCGGTAGCCGGAGTCAGAGGGGACTCGTCCTGCCGAAGTGTGGGGCTGATAGAGCAATCCAGCTTTTTCAAGAGTCCCCATCGCATTGCGAATGGTAGCTGGGCTGACGCTGAGGTTGAATTCGTCAGCCAAAGCTTTTGAGCCAACGGGTTCGGCTGTAGCTATATAGTGGCGAACCGTTGCCCAAAGGATGTGTTGTTGCCGATCGGTGAGGTTAACGCGCACAGATATTTAAGCAGAATTAGTATTGAGACAATTTGCCACTATCGAGTCAGAAGCTCTGTCCTTAAGGGCGATCGGGCAGAGTTATCTATTTAACATAACAGATTTAGGCGAAGGAAGCTCGGCAACTGATTGTGTACGGGATTTAACCGATTGTGTAAGCGATTTAAGGGATGGATGTTGAGGGAAGGAAGAGGGAAAAATCTTTTAACTTTTAACTTGTAACTGTCAATTTGGGAAGCTTAGCTTCCCCGAACCGGAGATCTGCCCAATCCCCCATTCCTCGGTTTCGCTTTACCCAATGCCCTTTAAGTGTGTTCTTGCAGAATATTTTGCAGGTAATTAGCCACTGCATCCGGCTGTTCCACCATTGCCAAATGGCCACAATCGGGAAGCTGAAGGACATTCTCGCCGCAACCTTGAAACATCCAGTGAAAGCTAGCCAAATGCAGCACGTATTTCGGTTCCATAATTTTGTCTTTAGTGCCGGCAATAAAATAAACAGGCTGCTTGAGTCGGGACACTATTTGCGGCAAGAGGTGAATCTGGGCTTCTGTGGTCGAGTCCAACAAAGCCCCCAAAGCTGCCTCTGGATCAGCTCCCACAAAATCTATTAAGCGCTGCCGTCCCCACGAGCGCCCGATCGAGCGGGCTACAGAATCGCGGGCAAACAGGTAATCTGCTAAGGGCAAGCGAGGCAGCCAGCCAGGACGCATTTTCACTAACTGCTTGCCGACCGATCGAAACCGCTCGAATTCTTCCTTAAGATAGATGCCGCCGCCTGCATTGATGCAGACCACGCCTTTAACGCGATCGGACAATTTGCTGGCTCCCCATAGAGCGATCGTACCGCCCAGAGAGTGTCCCACCAGCCAGGCAGAAGAAATACCGAGTTTTTCGAGTAAAATTTCCAAATCGCGAGCGTAAGCTGCGGGAGTGTAGCAGGAGTTAAGCGGTTCGGAACATGGGCGATCGGCGCCTGCGTCCGATTGAGAATCGCCAAACCCCCGCAAATCATAGGTAAGGCACTGATACTTTGATGCCAAGCGATCGGTCAAAGGTTGCCAGTAGTGGCGGCTTAACAGCCAGCCGTGCACAAATACCAGAACCGGGGAAGTTGCAGTCGGAGCCGTCAAATCGTAAGCGTGCCGAACCCCTAGGATGTCGATGGTTGCCATAATTTTATCCTATCCCGAAATCAACACAGAGGTATCAGCAGTTCGATCGGGCGATCGGCTTGGTTTAACTTTCTCAACACTAAGGTTTTGACCAAAAACCAGGTTTCACGCCTAGTCAGTGGTATCCCTAAAATCGCTCGCCCAGCAATCTTTGTCGCACCCCCTCAGCGATTTTCTGCCCCAGATACTCAGGAATTAAACTTTCATTGGGCCCCAACAAGTAGAGAATCAGGCGAGTTCGCCCCCGCCAAACCAGCAAATTAGCATTTACGACCAACAAATCCTCTTGCCAGATGGCATACATAACTTTGTAAAAAAGTCCAGGCTGATTATCTGCTTCAATCAGCAAAGCTGGCAAGTGGAAAACCGGATCGACGTAGAATTCAGTTGCCACATCCTCCAAACCCGCGTCTAAATTAAATTCCACCGCCAACATCTCTTCAACCTCAAAATGCCCCGCCAAGGCCTCTCGAACCGCCCTACAGACGTTTTCTGCTGTTTTATCTGCTAGTACCTTGCCACCGCGAGATACTACCAATTTGATAAATACCAGCATCGGTGGGTAAATTTGACCGTACAGACTCAGACTGTGAATTGTCAGTCCGTAGGCCGCAAGCACTCCAAAAATATCGCTCAGTAGAAAAGACTGGTTCCGGTAAGCAAAATGCAGCGCACTTTTATTACCTTCGGCTCGGATTTCGATGACTGCTTGCCGAGTTTTGTAAAGTTGGTAAGCTAATTTGAGGTTTTGCAGTTGGATTTCGCTGCTGACAAATTGCTCATAAAACTGCGGAAACGCTCGGTTAAAGCGCTTGAGAAGTTCTAGTGTAGATGGTTTTAAACCCGAAGCCATAATTGAGGGGAAGGTGCGGGAGATATACTGGGTATTTACTCTCCCATGCCTTATGGCAATGGGATTTTCGATTTAACGATTCGACTTAAATTGTGCCCGCCTCCGAACTCAAACCAGAGGTCTAATCTGTCTTGGAACATATCATGAGAATATGACGGTTGCGCCATTCCAGTGGTATTTGTCACCAAGCATATAAGTTCCGGCGCGATCGGCGGCACTCAAAAGAAGCAATTCCCAAAATGCCTCTGTCCTGGTTCGGCAACAAATTTTACCTTAAAAGCGGGTTGTCCGGGCACTGGCTAGCAGAACAGTTCTACCAAACTTGACAGAATCAAAAAAGCGCAGACTCAATGTTGGACGACAAATCCCTGTTTTCGGCGTAAGATGAGTGTACCGTAAACTGTTCCTCAAGAGGCTACCGGCAATTGATCCTACGCCGATCGGAGTGGGTTTATCTGTCGGGTTCTCTTTCTCGTCGTCCAACTTCTACTACCTTAACCGCGCCTGCATGGGTTTTTGGAAAAACTTATTTAGTAGTTCTGAGTCTGCCTCTGTACCCCAAACAGCGGATTTTGAGGAAGATGTGGCTGTTGGGTTAGGCGATCCGCTTTCCCCAACGTTTCGCAAACCCGCCAGCGGCAACGCTCGCATCTTTTTCAGTTGCGATCGGGACATTGACCTCTACGAACTCGAAGAACTTTGTAATGCAGTGGGTTGGTCCCGCCGTCCCCTGCGTAAAGTCAAAAAAGCTATTCAGCACAGCTTCCTAGTCGTCTCTATGTGGGAGATGCGGGGCAGCCAGCGACGGCTGGTGGGTTTCGCCAGAGCGACTTCAGACCATGCTTTTAATGCCACGCTTTGGGATGTGGTAGTTCATCCCGACTACCAGGGCAAAGGCATGGGCAAGGCGCTGATGAAATACATCATAAAAAAACTCCGCAGTGAAGATATCAGCAACATTACCTTATTTGCTGACCCTCAAGTGGTGGATTTTTACCGCAATTTGGGCTTTATGTCCGATCCAGAGGGGATTAAAGGTATGTTTTGGTATCCAGATTAGCGAGCGAGGTGCAGGTCGGCGTTGATTTGTTGAGAATATACAATACAATATTGACGCTGCCAACACCGAATGCCCCTGTGCGCTGTGGTCAGTTAGGCTTTGATGTATCTCGGCACCAGCGCCGTTATGAAGTTGTGCAAGTATTTTCAGTCAATTGGAGATTTGAGACTGCGGCGTGAGACTTCGGCGAGCGCTCAGACGATCGGCACTCAGTCGAGGGGTCAAGTCCCGGTCTGTCGAGTTGCGCTCAGTCGAAGGAACTATTGAAGATTTGGGATTTATTCCACTGATGAATCTGGGAGCTTGAACTAGGGTCTAAAATTGTGAGCAGATCACGATAGGAGTCAGGGGCTGGTATCGGTTTTTGGGTGGGGTCAAACCACAAAACCTGAAAAAAACTTCGCCTTAGCTGCATTGAGAGCTAAATATTTAATAAAGCTTGACAAGCAAGCGGTTTTGTGTGTTAATGGTTAGAGGTTAGCTAACTATAACACCGGGATGTAGCGCAGCTTGGTAGCGCGCCTGCTTTGGGAGCAGGATGTCGCAGGTTCAAATCCTGTCATCCCGATCGCAGAATGTTAAATAATAAATTAAAGCAGAACTGTCTCTGATGTTTACATTTCTTCAAAATGAAAACAAATTGAGGCAGTTTTTGCCGATCGTGTTAAGTCGCCAGTCTTTGCGTTAATGTGTTTCAGGATCGCTCCTGATGGAAAAAACATGAAATCATTAGTTCGTTTGGGCGCAATATTGGGAATTGTCGGCTGCACTCTGCTGGGCCCCTCCCCCATTGGCAAGATGTCTGCACTGGCACTGCCCGAGCCGCAAATTTTGGAAAAATTGCGCTCGGTGCCAGTATTTACGGTTACAGACGCTCAGGGTGCGCCCCTGATCGCTTCTGTTCCCAAGCAGGGTCAGGGTCAAACTGGTAATGCTTCCGTGGCGGGAATTTTCATCAGCCAGAAAGATGCTCAAGCTTTTGTCGATCAACTGAAAACCAAAAATCCTCAGTTGGCGGCGTCGGTGCGCGTGATGCCAGTATCCCTGGGCGAAATTTATCAGCTCACTCAAGCAAATAAAGGCAAGCCGGAGGAAGTGCAATTTGCTTTCGTTCCGGCTCCGCAGCAGGTGCAGTCGGCTAAAACTGTACTTCAGCAGACTGGTCAACAAGTTAACGAGTTCAACGGTGTACCTCTGTTTTTGGCCAGAGGCGGCGCGGAAAATGGTTATTTGACCATTCAGAGGGGCCAGCAAGAGGTGATTCCCTTGTTTTTTAACAAGGAGGATTTGCAGGGAATGGTCGATCGTTTTAAGCAGCAGCAGCCCAACGTGACAGCCACAATTAAGATTGAGGTGGTGAACTTGGAGAGCGTTTTGGAAGCTTTGCGTACTGAGAACGACCCGTTTTTGACCCAAATGATTTTGATTCCGTCGCGGGAGTCGCTGGAATTTGTGCGATCGCTCCAACCTGCCGGTGCGGGCCAAAATCCACAGGTTGCTCCGGCTCCAGCTCGGCCGGCTCCAGGCTCTCCGGCCCCAGCTCGGCCGGCTCCAGGCTCTCCGGCTCCAGCTCGGCCGGCTCCGAGTCAAACTCAACCGGCTCGCTAATATAGCAATCCTAAATGATTATACTCGTTACCAGGAAGAGCCTGGTGACGCAGATCCGGAGGAAGAGCCTCCATAGTCTGGGCCGAGGCAGAGCAAGAGTGACATCGGTTCCCCGGAAGAGCCTGGGAACCAGTTAACCAGTTATTGAAACTGATGCGAGGATTGCTATAGTTAGTCATCAGTCATTAGTCATTAGTCATTACTTAGTAGGTTGGGTTTCTCGATTCAACCTACTATTAATCAATTCTCATTATGAATTATAATTACCAATTTCTAATAAGTAATTAGCAATTACTTGATTACTAAAAACTCCTATGTTAGTTTCTGGTTTAGAGCTTTGGCAGTGGGTAAATCAAGCTAAGGCGCAGGCGCTCGCCTCCGACATTCCCCAAGCAGAAATCGACTGGCTGCTGCAAGAGTTAGCAGGTTTGGATAAATTGGCTCTGCGTTTGGAGTCGTTTAAAGATTTGCCAAAAATTGAATTAAAGTTGTCTTTATCTGAACTTGCTCAATTGTGGCAGCGCCGCTTGCAGGAACGGGTGCCGGTGCAGTATTTAACGGGGGTTGCACATTGGCGGCATTTTTCGCTCAAAGTAACGCCGGCGGTGCTAATTCCGCGTCCTGAAACGGAATTGCTGATCGATTTGGCTGTAGAAGCTGTTAAAAGCTATGGTGTCAATCCCAAATCGCATTGGGTGGATTTGGGGACGGGCAGCGGGGCGATCGCGATCGGCTTGGCTTCGGCGTTGACAAATGCTAGGGTTTATGCAGTAGATTGCAGTTCGGAAGCTTTGGCAGTTGCTCGACTGAATGCTGAGAATTTGGGTTTTGCATCGCGAGTTAATTTTTATCAAGGTTTGTGGTGGGAACCGCTAGCGTTTCTTAAAGGTCGCGTTAGGGGCATGGTCTCTAACCCCCCTTACATTCCCAGCAGCACGGTGCTGACTCTGGAACCGGAAGTTTTGAAGCACGAACCTCATCTGGCCTTAGACGGCGGTTTTGACGGGTTAGATTGCATCCGGCATTTGGTAGAAACGGGTCCCGATTATTTAGAATCCGGGGGAGTTTGGTTGGTGGAGATGATGGCGGGACAGGCTGAGGCGGTAGCTGATATGCTGCAAAGTCACGGGAGTTATGGCAAAGTTGAGATATTTTCTGATTTAGCAGGGATCGATCGGTTTGCTTTAGCCTATCGTCTTTAGGGAGCAAGCCAAGGAAAGATAGAAATTCTCGAATCTGGATATTTGGTTGTTGCTGAGATAGAGTTGGGGTACAAACTGCGATCGCACTCAGTACCCAAGAGGTATCACCGTGAAGCTGGAATATCAGTTTACGTTCAAAGAATATTTAGAAGCTAGTAGAATTTCCACAAAACTAGAGACTTTTTCGGAAGTCGAGTTTTGGACTCGGGCTGTATTTATTGTGGGGGGCGGAATTGTCTATATTATCGCTGGTCCAAATCCCCTTTGGGGTTATTTCATTATCGGTGTTGGCATCTGCTACATCCCTATTGTGAAGTTTCTAGAGCGGCGCAAGATCAGGTCGTTCGATAAACGTTTCTTTGGGGGTTTGCTTTTCTTAGATATTAAATCGGCGCTCAAAGGGGAGATTTCATTGCACCCTTTTTTGTTATTCGGGACACTTTTACAACTTGTTTATTGGGCAGCTCAATTTTTTGGAGTCTTTCAATTCTGTAGGTGGAAAAGAACTAATTTTTGGCACGAACTTGTTAGTCTACAAATGACGGAATCTGGACTAGAGTTGGAAACTGCAAAGGTTAACATTTTACTCAAGTGGCAATTTTATTCGCACTTCCTAGAGACAAAAAAATTGTTCGTCATCTATCCTTGCGAGTTTTCCAGCATCCCGCATATTTTCCCAAAACAGGCATTTAACCCAGAGCAGCGTCAAGTATTTAGAGAATTGCTATACAGCAAGATTCCGCCCTTTTCGCAGGTTTAAATGAAAAACAATGAATTTTGAATATCAACTGAATTCTACTGATTGTGAAGAAGCTTATCTGGCTACTCTAAACGGCTCCTCAGAATCCGAAAAACGAACCTTTCATAAGTGGGTTTTGCTAATAGGAATCTTCTTTATTTTGATGGGAATGCTCTTGCAAGAGAACGGCTTCTTAGTGGTGGGCGTTGTTTTGGTGTCCCCGTCTATTTTGTCTATTTTTTGTAAAATTTTTGTGAAAAAAGGCGTAGAAGAAATATATGAAATGTATGATGTGAAATCCGACATAAGCCTAGATCGAGATCGAGAGATACCGAACATCGCCAATTCGACGAACTGGAGGGAACCTACGACTGTCATAAGCCTAGATCGAGATCGAGAGATACCGAACATCGCCAATTTGACGAACTGGGGGGAACCTACCACTGTGGAGGTTATAGGAGAAGGGTTGGTACTTAATACTCCTAGTTGGCAAGGGACTTTTAAATGGGAAAATTTTGAATTCTTTACTGAAACTAGAAATTTATTGGTAATCTATCCGGTGTTATCTCTCTATCCTGTGCCAGAATCGAATTTTATTATACCCAAGCGTTCATTCAGCGATGAAGAGCAATTGTGGGATTTCCGAGAATTGCTGCACCACAATATCGGGAAACGCCGCTACAATTATTTAAATAAAATGCAGACCAAATTCTTCAATCTAAAATCTAAAATCTCAAGGTGAAGAGCAATTGTGGGATTTCCGAGAATTGCTGCACCACAATATCGGGAAACGCCGCTACAATTATTTAAATAAAATGCAGACCAAATTCTTCAATCTAAAATCTAAAATCTAAAATCGAATGACTCAAGTTTCGATCGCATCCTTGATTCAAGGGGCAATTTCAGGAGATTATATCGTCAGTTTTCCTACAGATACTGTACCCGCTTTGGCTGCGCGTCCCGATCGCTCGGAGTTGATTTTTGCAGCTAAACGCCGCAGTCAAGACAAACCACTGATTTTGATGGCAGCATCGGCGAGGGCTTTGTGGCCTTACGTGCAGGGGAGTCCAGCAGAGTTAAAATTGTGGCAGCAAGTGGGCGAATCCTATTGGCCGGGGGCGTTAACTTTGGTGCTGCCGGCTTCGGCAAAAGTCCCGGCGGCCATGAATTTGATCGATCCAACTACAATCGGAGTACGAGTGCCTAACCTTCCCTTGGCGCTCAAAATTCTAGAGCAGACAGGCCCTTTGGCTACCACCAGTGCCAATTTATCCGGCCAGCCACCTCTGGAATCGGTGGCAGAAATTGAGGCTCAGTTTCCGGAAGTCTTGACATTAGTTCCTTCTGAATTAACAGCGGCAACAGCTTCGAGTTTACCTTCCACTGTGGCTAAATGGACTGGCAGCGATTGGAAAATATTGCGACAAGGCACGATCGAGTTAGAATGCTAAAAGCTAAACTCCAAGGCAAAGCAATATGGCGCCGATCGGCTGGAGCGACTTGATATATTTAGGTATGGGACTGGGGCTGGGTTTGGGAAGCAATTTGATTTGGCGCCTGCAGCAAAAAAGCTCGCAACCGCCCGAACCTGCGCCCAAAGTGCCGCCACCTCCTCAAGAAATTCACTTAGAGAAGTTTGATGCCCTTTCCGAGCAACTTAAGCAAACTCAATTGGCTTATCAGATGGCATCGGAGATGAGCCAATTTAAGGCGGGTTTTTTGGCTCGAACTTCTCATGAGTTGCGATCGCCCCTGAGCACTATGATTGGTACGCTGCAATTAATTCTCGCGGATTTGTGCGACGATCCTGCTGAGGAGCGAGAGTTTGTCGAGCAAGCTCACGTCGCGGCACTCAAGCTGGTGAAATTGATAGATGAAATTATCTCGGTTGCTAAAACTGAACACGGCACTGACAGGATGGATATTGAGCCGATTCAGTTAGCTAAGGTTTTTGAAGAAGTTGATGATTTAACTTACTTGCAAGCTGCTAATCGCAGCATTCGTTTGGAGATATTGCCGCCAGATCCGGGAATTTATGTATTGGCAGATTTGCCGAGGTTTAGGCAAGTTTTAGTCCATTTGGTAGATACTGCTGTTGCTCAGATGGAGGAGGGCAGTATTTCTGTTTCTGCCCATGCTTCGCCGGAATCTGGATACGTTCACATTTGGGTGGACGATCAGCGTTCAGTTAGTGCTTGGAGCGAGTCTTGGGATTTGCTGAAGCACGATTTGGAGTGTGATGCTACTAAGAGCAGCGATAATTCTCAGGTGTCTTCTGGAATGAGGTTATTGATGAATCAGACTCTTTTAAGTTTGATGAGCGGAAAGTTGGAGGTTCTGGCTGTGCCTTCTGACTCCGAAGAGTGCAATTTTAACCGGACTCAGTGTTCTATTCCTTTGGCAACTTTGTGATGAAGGAAGTTCGGCCACGAGCAATCTACGGGATGTAACGGAGGTGGGGAAGAGGGCAAAGGATTTAACAAATTTAACGGAGGGTGGGAAGAGGTTCCAGGGAAGATGAAAGAAGGAAATTATTTATAGGGAGTAAGGTGCGCCCTTACGCACCCTACATATTATAGATTTTGATGCCAATCGGGTGATTATTAACAATTAGCAGTTAGCAATTCGCCGTTGCTAATTTCTAATTCGAGATTCTCTTCTAGAAGCTGATTTTCAAGTACCATTGTGGTGCTAGCGTTTTGCTGAAAACCGATGCGCTCGTAGAAGCTTTGTTTGTAAGTTGTCATCAGGTAAACTCGCTCTACTCGGCACATCCGAGGGTGACTCAAGACGGTTTGCACTAATTTGCGGCCGAGTCCTGCACCTTGGTAATCCGGGTGAATGGCGACATCCCAGATGGTAGCTCGATAGATCCCGTCTGAGGTGGCTCTGGCAAAGCCGATCGCCCGTGAGCCGTCCCAAACTGTAACAACTGGTTCGCTGTTGGCGATCGCAATTTCCCAATCTTCTATCTTGCGTTCCCTCGCCCAAAAGGCTGCGGCTTTAAATAGTTCTTGGATCTGTACGATGTCTGCGCGATCGCGACCTATACAAAATTGAATGTGACTGGAATCCCTAGTCGTTGATGTCATGCTCAATCTGCCTTCAAGTTGTATCTAAACTATGTTACTTTTACTGTCTTAGCGGGTATAGTTGATTTTGCGTGGGAACAATCAATGATTTAATCCCCGATTTACAAAACTATTTTTATTCATACATATTTTCTAACTAATTTCGGTGATGATTAATACTTTTTGGGGTAAATTTTGTAAAAAAGTCTTTGACTCAGAATTCCCAACTTCATAACTCATACCATTTGAAGTTTTATATTTGAGATTTTAGATCGGGAATGACTGATTTTGTATGGGTTGGGAGTTTGCCCACAGAGAAACCGGGTTTTTGGTCGAACATACTTCGTTAAAGCTGAGATGTTGCACCATTGTAAGCAACAGGCAAGATGCCTGTTCCACAAGAAAATTTATCTCTTGTGGAACAGGCAAGATGCCTGTTCCTAAACAAGTAATAGAATGCTGCAAGATGTAAGTTACAGCCCACTGAAACTGTAAAAACCCGGTTTCGAGGCGTCGTTTATCGGTAAGTGTAAGCGATAGTTGGTGTCTTGCCTAATTGCTAAAAAATCATCTATCGAGAGAGGTATTGACTCCACGAGAACAGCCGAAGATTGTGCTGTGGAGTCAATTTTCTAATGTCTAATCGAGTGAATCAGTTTTGCAACCAGCGGGCGGCGTCTTTGGCGTGATAAGTCAAAATCAAATCACAACCAGCACGCTTGAAGCCTGTCAAAGTTTCCATCACTACTCTTTCTTCGTCTATCCAACCGTTGAGGGCGGCGGCTTTCACCATCGCATATTCTCCAGAAACGTTGTAAGCAGCAACTGGCAGGTTAGTTGCTTCCTTCACGCGCCAGATGATGTCCATGTAAGCTAAAGCAGGTTTAACCATGAGCATATCTGCGCCTTCGGCAATGTCGAGAGCTATTTCTTTGAGAGCTTCGCGGCCGTTTCCTGGGTCCATTTGATAGGTGCGCCGATCGCCAAATTGCGGAGCAGAATCGGCAGCATCTCGGAACGGGCCATAATAAGCTGAGGCGTATTTTGCCGCGTAAGACATGATGGGAATATCTTCAAATCCAGCACTGTCCAATCCTTCCCGAATTGCTCCGACAAAACCATCCATCATTCCCGAAGGTGCGATAATATCCGCACCAGCTTTAGCTTGAGCAACGGCGGTTTTCTTCAGCAATTCTAGTGTCGGATCGTTCAAGACGCGGCCGCTTAAATCTCCGACTTCCAAATAACCGCAGTGACCGTGACTGGTATATTCGCACAGACAAGTATCGACCATGACGATTAAATCTGGTACGGCTTTTTTAACGGCTTCCGTCGCTTGTTGGACGATGCCACAGTCGTGCCAAGCACCTGTCGCGTCTGTATCTTTGTCTGCGGGAATGCCGAATAAAATAATCGCGGGAATGCCGAGGTCGTAGACTTCTTTTGCTTCTTCTACTATTTTGTCTACCGATAGCTGGTAGACTCCGGGCATCGATTTAACTTCTTTAGCAAAAGCTTCCCCCGGTACGGCAAATAGAGGGTAAATTAAATCGCTGGTAGTCAAGATATTTTCGCGTACCATCCGGCGGAGTTGGGGATGGTTGCGGAGGCGGCGGGGGCGGTGAGTTGGAAACATAATGTTTTTTTTACGGTAGATAAAGCCCTGCTTTCTAGGACTCGCGGCGTTTCTTTAAAAGTCTAGAGCTTATTGTTGGCCGATCGCCCTGCACTTAAGTAAACTTCTGTAAAACCCGCAAGGTCCATTGTTCGTAGTCAGGGATGCAAGTCCTTTCGGGCCTTTCCCGTTCCCAGACACAGCCCGTCCCCGTGCTTCTTGGATCGGTTAGTACGGATATCTCGCTGGCTTCATACCTGCAACCAGCCTGCCCAGAAGCGAGAATAAACTGTAAATTATAAATGTATCGAATAGTAACGGTCTTATGTACAAGCAACTACTTTCAAAGATGAAACCCCTTTTGAAATCACTATTTGCGATCGGTCTGGTACTGACGCTAGCCCTCGGTAACGCTGACGGAGCTCTGGCGGCTCGCAGCGGAGGACGGATCGGTGGCGGCTCTTTTAGAGCTCCGGCGCGCAGTTACTCATCGCCCAGCCGTACTTACGCCCCGTCGGGAGGCGGTTACTACCCGGGCGGTGGCTTTGGCGGCGGTTTCGGTTTCCCGTTCTTGCTGCCGTTTTTTGGCTTTGGGGGCGGGTTTGGCGGCCTGTTCTCGATTTTGATTTTTATCTCTATCGCTAATTTCCTCGTCCAAAGCTTCCGCCGCGCCGGAAGCGGAACTGACGAACTCGGCAATAGCGCCCCCACTACTACCGTATCTGTCGCCCGCTTGCAAGTTGGTTTGCTAGCAGAGGCTCGCGGTTTGCAAGCCGAACTCGACTCTCTAGCGCGAAAAGCTGATACCGATACAGCGGCCGGTCGCGCTCAAGTGGTGCAAGAATCTACTTTGGCGCTGCTGCGACATCCTGAATACTGGGTTTACGCGGGTGCTGAATCTGTGCAAACTCGTTTGGAAGCAGCCGAAGCTAAGTTTAATCAATTTTCTTTGGCAGAACGCAGTAAATTTACTGAAGAAACGCTATCGAATTATAACAATCAGCTCCGGCAAGCAGGGAGCAGCAATATCCTGCCAGGTTTGCAGGAAAATGGGGCGCTGGTTGCTTCTGATTTGAATTCAGATCCCGGGGAATTTATTGTGGTGACGGTGATTGTCGGTACTCAAGGTAAATTGCAATTGCCAGCAGTGAAAAACTCTGAAGATTTGCGCCAAGCTTTGCGTCAGATTGGGGGAGTATCGAGCGAGCAGTTGCTGGCGGTTGAGGTGCTGTGGACTCCTCAAGCGAACGGGGACACTCTGACTGCTGACGATATGTTGGCCGGCTATCCTGATTTGCGATCGATTTAGTGAGCAAGACTGGGCGCGGAGCATTGTCTGCCGCGCCCCATCCCGCAGAAAAGCTGTGGGGGTGAACCCAGTTGCTTTTGAGACGGGCATTTCGTGGGATGTTGGGGAGGTTGATCGAGTTAAAGAAGATTGTTTAACAAATGCTACTATTGAGAGATTATGATTCAGCGTGATTCATCTGCTATGGGCAAAGCCTGCCCCCTATGGGTTTTGCGAATAAGTTAGGCAGGATAAAAAAAACTGTATTGAGCGAGGACTGCTTCGGAAGAAGTTGCGATCGCGCGCCATCTAAATTTTATATAAAGAAGAAGCGATCGAGAGCTAGAACTTATGGCCGACAGCAGCAGAAAAAAAGCACTTTTTATTTTGAGCCAGTTAAATAATGACGATATCAACTGGATCGTCCAAAAAGGCAGAAAGGAAGTTCTCGATCCGGGCGGGATTTTGATCCATGAAGGAAGACAGATAGATGCGCTCTACATTGTTTTGAATGGGAGTTTGAGCGTTTTGATCGAGGCTGAGCGGACTAGAGAACTCGCTAAAATAGCCAGCGGAGAACTGGTGGGAGAAGTCTCTTTCATTGACGCTCGCCCTCCTTTGGCAACGGTGAAGGCGATCGAAGAAACTCACTTGCTGGCAATTCCTAGGCGGCAGTTAGTAATCAAACTTCAAAACGACATGGGCTTTGCTTCCCGGTTTTATTATGGAATTTCACTGTGTCTGGCAGACAGGATGCGCGGTACGATCAGACATATAGAATACGGTCGCAATATTGAATTAGATCAACCAGAATTTGAACGAGAGGATATCAATCCTAACGTCCTGGAAAATTTAGCGCTAGCTGAGGCTAAGTTTAATTGGCTGAGGGAAAATATTAAAGCTTGAGGAAATTTAAGGCGTTTTTGAGCTGTGTCTAAAAAGTTGCCGATGGATACGGTAATTGAGAGATGTACGATGTAACCTCTCAACTCACAAAACAGATGTGCAAAACAAAATAGGGGCGGGTTATACCGGAAATATGGATCGAGAACTGCCAGATATAAAACCAGCCCCTTTGCTTTACAGTTGCAACCTCGCGCGCTGAAATGCAACTACCAACCACACAATCTAGATAATTCCCGGGCCTTTGCCGCGTGTGTCTGCATCCATTGTCAGTTTTCCTTCCTCGCCTTTTTTATCTTTGATTTCTGCGAGAATTTGAGCGCGTTCTGCAGCTTCAGCTTCTTCTTTTGCTCTCAAATCGCCCGGTTCGTTGATGTACATTTCCGGTTCGATCGCGTAATTGTTAACCAGACCTTCTTTGTCTACTGTATAACCATCTGTAGTATGAATGCTTTCGTCATCGGTTTGGTCATCAGTTTTGGCAGCTTGCTGCTTCCCTTCAGTGGTTGTGTGCATGAAGTTAGCGCCTTCGCGTTCTTGTCGCGCTGCTGTTTCCGCAGGAGTAATGCCCCTGTCGTAGTGGGGGGCTTGCATATTGGCTTCGATTTGTTCGTCTGCCGGTGTTGATTTGCTAATTTCTTTTTCGGGCGGTGTGGGTTGGCGATTAGTCATGATTTTTTCCTGAGTTATTTTTTCAAAAAGGTCTTTGGGTTATGTTTAAATATTAGGTCAAAGCTAGCTCATTCACAAACTATCTTTGGTTATAGTTTGGGAAAAATTGCTGGTAGGGAAAATACCTTGAGTGAGTCTTCCTGAAGACTGATAAAATTATGTTTTTATTTAAATTTTTACTATCTGCGACTATTTGGCATCTATCTAAAGATAGGGAATTGGGAATTGGGAATTGGGCATCGGGCATTGGTAACTAATGACAACAGTCAACAGTCAACCGTCAACAGTCAACTGTCAACTATCAACTGACTTCAGGATTCTTTAAAGAAGCGGATGATTTCGCGAACGTGGTTGAGAAATTGTCCGTCATCCGTGAGTTGGGCGATCGCACTTTCTGCATTTCTTGCCAGTGTAGTGTGTTCGGCCTGATTTGTCGATCGTAAATTTTCCAGAGATGCTGCTAGTCGAGTTAATTCTCTTCTAGTCGCTTCCTGCTGCCGCTCTTGTACAGCTACCCAAGAATTCGGATCGTTAGAACTGAATCTAGCTTCTAAATTTTGAAGGGTAGATTCTAAGTTGGCGAAGCGGGTGCGGAGTTCGACAATATCTTCGCGGGGGTGCAAAAATTGACGGCGAATCATTGTCAGGCGCTGCGCTAAATACTGATAACCTCGGATAGCTGGACGCATTACAGTTAACAGCAGTGCAGCAGCGGAACTGAGATAGCCAATAGCACTAATTCCAGCGGCGGCTAGGGCGTAAAGTGCGATCGCGCTAAACAGATGAAGTGCGATCGCCACAAAGAGCGATCGGCTAACTAATACAGTAACGTATTTGACTTGTTCCTGATCGACAGCAATGTTTTTTTTAGTAGATTCTGCGGCTTGCGCTAAAACTTCTTTAGCTTCAAAATGGATATTCCAGGGAACTGTAACTATCAACAACAGCCATTCAAAACTAGCAATGGCAATTACCCAATCGATGAAGCTGCCGGCGGGGATGTGCAGCCATTGCAGAATGGCAAAAAATAGTAGCAAAAATATACCTGTAACGGCACCAAAACCTGCGAAAGTGTAAGACATGGCGATTCCCTTGCGAAATGTTGTTTTGATTGTGGGTAGGTTGTTTAGGTGTGGAGTAATAAACTGTGACAGTTAAGTAATCGTCCTCTTAATCCCGGTTCATTAGTTATGAGTAATAGTGCGGATAAAGGCTTGCTATAAACCGGGTTTTTTCCCACAAATAATTGCTCTACCTGAATCGTGGAAGGTTGTGCTGATTGTGGGTAGGTGGTTTAGGTGTGCAGGAATAAGCTGTGACAGTTAAGTAATCGTCCTATTAAACCCAGTTTATTAGTGATTAGTAATACTCCGGGACACTAGGGTTTCCAGACCCCTGGTTTGTTTCAGGAAAATACACTGGCTTTAACCCATCAATAAGAGTTAAATGAAACGGTTTGTTTTTTGGGAGTGCCTAAATCCTGAATAATTACTCATTAGCGATTAAGTATATCTACCGAAAAAACTTTACCCTGTAACAAAATGTAAACGCATCACAACCTCTGCGAAAGCTAACGTTTCACTCGCTTTTGACTACTTATGCTTTTCCCAGTTCATCTACTTAGCGATCGGCATGAAGTCACATTCTCCCCAACTCATACCATTTGAGATGTGAAATTTAAGATTTGAGATGGGGAATGGCTGATTATGTATGGGTTTGCAGCTTGTCTACAGTTGCATCGATTTTTTGAACTGGTATCACTAACGGCGTTACGCGGTGCTAGTGTTAGGAACGCAGCAATGTCAAAACGCTCCCCTCTGTCGATTTTTCTTTTCCAGAGCTGCTAAATCACCTGTGACTGAGATAAACTGGTTTGGAAGTAAATCGCGCGTTTTGCAAGTTGCCTCTGTGTAACCGAGACACTGCTACTGCAACCTGCCATCAGCCACAGCAAAATAGATGCCAAAATTAACTCTACATTCTCCGATTTCCATTAACAGAGCGTCTACAATCTAAAATCAAAAGTGAGCAGCAAGGACAAACCGATGGCGAACTCAACTCTTGGCTTAGAAAATCAACTTTACGATTATCTGTTATCTATTTCTCTGCGGGAACCCGATATTCTCGCTTCACTACGGGAAGAAACTGCTAAACATCCTATGGGGATGATGCAGATTGCTCCCGAACAAGGTCAGTTTATGGAGATGCTGGTGCAGCTTATGGGAGCGACCAAAACCTTAGAAATTGGCGTTTTTACTGGTTATAGCTCGCTGTGCGTAGCTTTAGCGCTGCCTCCTAACGGTCAAATTATTGCCTGCGATGTCAGCGAGGAATATACTGCGATCGCACGACGCTATTGGGAAGCTGCGGGCGTTGCTAATAAGATTTCTTTGCAGTTGGGCCCAGCAATAAATACTCTCGACAAACTAATAGCCGAGGGACAAGCAGGAACCTTTGATTTTGCCTTCATCGACGCCGATAAAGAAAATTATGAGGCTTATTTTGAGCGATCGCTGCAACTTGTACGCAATGGCGGTTTAATTGTAATTGACAATGTTCTGTGGTCAGGACGAGTTGCTGATCCTCAAGTACAAGACGAAAGCACCACCGCCATTCGTACTTTTAACGACAAATTGCGTAACGATCCCAGAGTTACTCTCAGTGTTGTCCCCATTGCGGACGGGCTGACTTTGGCATTGAAACGTCGCTGGGCTACTATGATGGAACCTGAACAGGATAATTAAAGAGTTATTTGCGGTTTGTGGTGGATTTCTAAGGACTCATACCAAAGCTATGAAGAAACCGGATTTCTGAGTCAAGCTTTTGGGATCAAACGGGTAATTTTTTTTTCAGAAAACCCGTTTATATGTTCAAAACTGTTTTTATTTGCTGCAAACCGCGAAGGAATAACAATTTAAGAATATTATATCTAAACAACGTAATTAATTGATTTGAGGCGTAACTTCGGGTGTCTAATTTACAACTAAAATTACCAATTCACGAAACTTTTCAGTGTACTGTTCAAGGCGAAGGTTACTGGACGGGGACTTTAGTTGATTTTATCAGATTGGCCGGTTGCCCTGTGCGGTGTCCTTGGTGTGACACAGGCTACGAAAATGGAGGCAAAGGTTTGCCGTCTGTACCGCAGTCGATCGCACAATTGCTAGCTCAATTGCAGTCTCCGAGGGTTGTCATTACTGGCGGCGAACCTTTCATTCACCGCGATTTGTCTGAGTTAGTTGAAGCTTTGTTAGAAGCTGACAAGCAGGTGAGTATTGAAACTTCGGGTGCTTGCTGGCAGGATGTTTCCCCGCAGGCTTGGATTACTCTTTCTCCGAAGGAACACGTCAATCCTAAATATCCGGTGCAAGAGCTTTTTTGGACTAGAGCAAATGAAATTAAGTTAGTGATTAGCACTGGTGAAGAAGTAGAATTTTATCACAAGCATTTAGAAAAAAATGTGAATATTCCGGTTTTCTTGCAACCAGAATGGAACTCAAAAAAATCAGCGCTTCCCATTATTATGGAATTGCTGAAACAAAATCCTAGTTACAGGTTATCTTTGCAAACTCACAAGTTTATTGGCGTGCAATAATTGGATTATTTTGACACTTATAGAACCCGAGGGGCGGAGCGAAGCAAAGAAAGTACATCGCCCTACTATTCGTATAAGTATGTGCTACAATTAAAGCAGTAATTTATTGTATTATGAAAGTTATGCAAGCAGCTACTGAAAATCAAATGGGAAAAGTTATCACAACCCTAGTAATTACGAATCGGATCGATGAAGCTAAAGCAGAAGATGGTCTGATCCCAATCGAGCAAGTCAGGTCTGTTACTCTAGAAAATGTTTTGGTGGATACGGGCGCGACAACTTTGTGTTTGCCTAAAGATGTCATCGCCAGACTGGGTTTGAAAATCCTCAAGCAAGTGGTTGTGGAAACAGCCACGGGTATTAGTGAGGCGAGGATTTTTCGAGATGCTTCGATTTCTCTGTGCGGGCGCGAAGGCACTTTTGAGTGTTTGGAATTGCCAGAGGGGAAAACGCCACTTTTAGGGGTGATTCCGATGGAAGCGCTGGGCATTGAAGTGGATTTGAAGCATCAAAGTTTGAAGGTTTTGCCCGACGGGCCGACGGAAACTTATTTGACAATTCTTTGATATTCTTGAGTTTGGATGCCAGCTATTCGATCGGCAGCGCTAAGATGGTTAAGCACTGTTTTGCACTACTCTCATGTCCCAACGCGCCAAAAGCTCACACAGCCAGCCAAGTGCATCCCACAACGGGCATAATGTGACGAATTCTAACTCCAATAGCCAAAATACAATTCGGATTCGCGGTGCGAGACAGCACAACCTCAAGAATATCGATCTGGAACTGCCGCGCGATCGCCTGATCGTTTTTACTGGTGTCTCCGGTTCTGGCAAGTCTTCCCTCGCTTTCGATACAATTTTTGCCGAGGGACAGCGCCGCTACGTGGAGTCTCTCAGCGCTTACGCGCGCCAGTTTTTGGGACAGTTGGACAAACCGGATGTGGACGCGATCGAGGGGTTGAGTCCGGCTATTTCGATCGACCAAAAGTCAACTTCTCACAACCCGCGATCGACTGTTGGCACTGTTACAGAAATTTACGATTATCTTAGATTGCTCTACGGCAGAGCTGGCGAACCGCACTGTCCGATTTGCGATCGCTGCATTGCGCCGCAGACAATTGATGAAATGTGCGATCGAGTCATGGCCCTTCCCGACGGCACTCGCTTTCACCTTCTGGCACCTGTTGTGCGCGGAAAAAAAGGCACTCACCGAAAATTATTGTCGAGTTTAGCTGCGGAAGGATTTATTCGCGTCAAAGTTAACGGAGAAATTTTAGAACTTTCGGAAAATATCGAATTAGATAAAAATCATACGCACAATATCGAGATAGTTGTCGATCGGTTAATTAAAAAACCCGGTTTAGAAGAACGTTTAGTTGATTCTCTGGCAACTTGTTTGCGCCATTCTGAGGGGATTGCGATTATTGAAGAGTTACCGACTGAAGAAAATTCCCAACCACAGGGGCCGATCGTATTTTCCGAAAACTTTGCTTGTCCCGAACACGGCGCGGTAATGGAGGAACTTTCACCTCGGTTATTTTCGTTTAATTCGCCCTACGGCGCGTGCCAGAACTGCCACGGTTTGGGTAGTTTGCGGACTTTTGCGCCGGATTTGGTAATTCCCGACGAGAAAGCGCCTCTTTATTGTGCGATCGCGCCTTGGTCTGACAAAGACAATTCTTATTATCTTTCTTTGCTTTTCAGTATTGCAGAGACTTGCGGGTTTGATATTGACACTCCTTGGTATCGATTAAAGCCCGAACACCAGCGGGTAATTTTGTACGGCAATGAGTCCAAGCGCACCACAGAAAGTAAAAAGCGCGACGGCAGCACTGATTTGAGGAGAGATTTTAATGGCGTGATTGCCATGTTGCAGCGCCAGTACGACGATACTGGTTCCGATCTGATCAAGCAGAAGTTGGAACAGTATCGGGTCGATCGCTCTTGCGAGGTTTGTCACGGCAAACGCTTGAAACCCGAGGCGCTTTCCGTGCGGTTGGGACAGTACGGAATTGTAGATTTAACGAGTATTTCGATTCGCGAATGCCGCGAACGAGTAAATAATTTGGGATTGAGCGATCGGCAATTCCAAATATCCGATTTAGCCCTGAGAGAAATTAAAGCAAGGCTGCAATTTTTGCTCGATGTCGGGTTAGATTACCTGACTTTAGACCGCGCAGCAATGACACTTTCTGGCGGAGAAGCCCAGCGAATTCGGCTAGCGACTCAAATCGGTTCTGGTTTGACGGGTGTTCTCTACGTTTTGGACGAACCGAGCATCGGACTTCACCAAAGAGACAACTTTCGCCTGCTGCAAACCTTAACAAAATTGCGTGATTTAGGCAATACTTTGATTGTCGTAGAACACGATGAAGAAACCATGCGAGCGGCCGACCACATTGTCGATATCGGTCCCGGCGCAGGCGTTCACGGCGGTCAAATTATATCCCAAGGAACTTTAGAAAACTTGCTGGCTGCCGAGGAATCTTTGACAGGTGCTTATTTGTCGGGAAAGCGAGTAATTGAAACCCCTAATGAAAGGAGAAAAGGCAACGGCAAAGCTCTCTCTATCCAAAATGCGACGCGCAACAATTTAAAAAATATTGATGTAGAAATCCCCCTGGGAAAACTCGTCTGCGTGACAGGCGTTTCCGGCTCGGGGAAATCAACTTTAATCAATGAATTGCTGTACCCCTCGCTGCAACATTATATCACCAAAAAAGTGCCTTTACCGCCCGATATGGACGCCCTCAAAACTAAAGGCGAACGCTCTCTAGAGGATATAGTTGATAAGGTAATTGTCATCGATCAATCTCCGATCGGCCGCACTCCGCGTTCTAATCCGGCTACTTACACGGGAGTCTTTGATGTGATTCGCGATTTGTTTGCCGAAAGCATTGAAGCGAAGGCAAGAGGTTACAAAGCAGGGCAGTTTTCTTTTAACGTGAAAGGGGGAAGGTGTGAAGCTTGTGGCGGCCAAGGCGTGAACGTGATTTCGATGAATTTTCTGCCGGACGTTTACGTGCAGTGTGAGGTTTGCAAGGGTGCACGGTACAACCGGGAAACGCTGCAAGTTAAGTACAAAGGCAAGTCGATTTCTGATGTTTTGAACATGACCGTAGAGGAATCTTTGGAGATGTTTAAAAATATTCCTAGGGCGGGCGCCAGACTGCAAACTTTGGTTGATGTTGGTTTGGGTTACATTCATTTGGGACAGCCGGCGCCGACGCTTTCTGGGGGCGAAGCGCAGCGGGTAAAATTGGCAACGGAACTGTCGCGCCGCGCTACTGGGAAGACGCTTTATTTAATTGATGAACCGACGACGGGTTTGTCCTTTTATGATGTTCACCATTTGTTAAATGTGCTGCAAAGATTGGTCGATAAGGGTAATTCAATTTTGGTAATCGAACACAATTTAGATGTGATTCGGTGCTGCGATTGGGCGATCGATTTAGGGCCGGAAGGGGGAGATAAGGGTGGCGAGATTATTGTGGCGGGGACGCCGGAGGATGTGGCGGCAAATCAGAGGTCTTATACTGGGAAGTATTTGCAAGCGGTTTTGCAGCAGCATCCTTTAGGGGAGGCTGTAGCTGTTAGTTAATACTAACAGGAATTACGCCATTCTCATAATGAGTAAGGTGCGTCAGATATTTAAACCTTCAATAATCGTTTAAGAAACTCACCTGACGCACCCTACAATTAAAATACGTCGTATAATTGATAGAATATAGGTGCGAATACTTCGCCCCTCCGGATATATTTATAAAATTGGGATAATCGTTCATGAGCCGGAAATACTATTCTAATCGTACTGGCAAAAATTCTGAGGCTAGTCGCTACGAGCTACCCATGTTCGTTAAACTTTTCAAAATTGTTTATCTGGATTTTCTAAATAAAGATTATTTTCAGCAAAACTTTAGTTGTCAAGGTGCTGATATAGAAGCACAAATGTTTCTCGCCATCAGGAAATCTGACTTATCGCCAATTGAGGAAAAATGTAATAATTATTCAGAGGATGACCATTGGTGACAAGTTAAGGCTCAAAGCCAGTTGTCAAGGGGATTTTCGGAGGTAGCTCAAAGAAAAAAGGTTCTCCA
>NZ_JAUBQW010000056.1:0-36332 GCF_036701485.1 Microcoleus sp. Pol11C3
TTATCTTTAGTTGAGTTTGAATATATCGGTCGCTCCTATTCATAGTTTGCGATCGATTATTCAGCAAGCCCTAAATAGACAGTAGGTCTAGAGCACTGGACACGATCTGAATCTAACTCAAATCGTTGCCAATCGATGCGATCACACAAAGGTTATGGTTGTCATCCACAACCACCCGACCCTTTGCCATGGGTTGTCGGAATTTTTTGATATCACAGGGTGTTGCTTTGGGATCGGGTGTCTGCAGATCGATAAAGTCTCTTGAGCGCTTAGAGATGAGCCAACCCAGAGGCAACTTAACGCCATCACCTGACTTTTTCAGGAACAAGGTTCTGAATTGATATTTGAGTGGATCGTCAATCCCATCATTGATCGTGAACGCAGACAACTCAACAGCACTGCGGCTGCGGGACTTGCGCGCACTAAACAAGGCACGAACTGGCGATAAAACCTCGTTCAGTCCTTCACTCTTGAGTTGAGTTGTAGACTCCTTAGGTGGCTCATCAATTAAGGATAGGTAGACAATTTTAAAGGTTTTGTCGTTACCCTCCAATCGCTGTAAGTTCCGCCCAATGTCCAAAGCAGTAGGAATACCAGAATTATCAAAATAACCGCCATCAGCCAAATGCAATTTACTTTTGTCCTTACTGCGTTGGTACCACCCTACAGGGGTGAAGTAGGGAAAACGAGCACTGAGTCCAGCCGCCGTACTCAGTTTCAAATCTAGATCGGGTTCATCAATGGCAATATTTTCTTTGTTGGGCAAGTTAATCTGAAAGGGGCTGATCGCGAGGCGATCGCCAGTTTCGACAACAGTTGTGTTGAGAACCAGTGCAGGGGCGATGCCCTGGGGCTGCCAGTGCTGGTAAAAAGACTGCCGCAAGGGATTATCTTGATTTGGAAGAGACAGCTTATCCCAAGCTTTTTCAAAGGCAACTTCCAGACCTCTTGCCCGATCCCAATCGTATATTGGGAAAAAGATAAATCGCTGAATCAGGTCAGGGAAGAGCCCCATCGTCAGGAGGGGCGTCAGCAAGTCACTGCTAAACAGTTTGCTAGCCGTTTGGCTAAGGGATTTACCACTAATTCCACCAAATTTCACCAAACTTGAAAAGGCAGAAGCCCCCAAACTACCGCCAGAAACACTACTGATTGCAAATATATGCTGAGGAAAAGTTGGAAAATATTCTGTTACCTTTGTGAAGGCTGTCGCTGCATGATAAGCGGCATAGATACCCCCACCTTGAGCCGCAGCGATATAGACAGGATAGGGTTTATTTGAGAATCGATCGAGATCGGGGCGATTAGCTAACCATTGCTGAAAACTAGAGTCTAAAGCTGGAAGGTCTGACTTTTGGGGTTTGCTGAATTGTTGAAAGCGGTGATTGTCATTAAGATTTAGTGCACTAGAAACTAACATTAATCCGATTAGAATCGTTATGCCGGGTATTTTAGTTTGTTGCCCCCAGTTGTAAATTGTTGAAAAAATAACCACCAGCATCGTCAACGATATTGCCACCACACTAATTGAACCCAGCAGTTCGGGAAGAAATGTCGGAGGCATTATTAACCCTAAGACGAGGGATGCCAGCAGAGAAATTGAACAAGTCCTAACAACGGTAATTCGTGACTTTAGCGTGTTTTGCCAAGAAAATAGCCCCACATTTAAAAATACGATCGACAGCAAAACACCAATTAAACCAAAAGACCAACGTGGATCTTTTGCCGCCACGATCGTAGGCAAAGATAAAAGACTAAAAACAAAGCCGACAATATTAACAAATATATTTTCAAATGTTTGCCCAAATAGACCTTCACCCATCTTGTTAGAGGCCAAGGAATCTAGGTACTTTGAGTCTTTGAAAAATTTAATACGGTTAATAAATAAATAAACTAAAATTAGCAATAAAACTATATTGCTAAACATCCACACTAGCAAAAAAATCTTGGGAGTAGGAGGCGATAATTTCTGCAATGTTTCTTGGGTAGCCCAAGTGCCATAAGCCAGGCTACCCAGTGGTATAGCACCTAGCAAACGAGGTGCATTTTTGTATAAGCTATCGAATTTTGGCTTGTAGTATTCAGGAAGACGCTCTTGATAGCATTTCTCAAGTAAACGTGCCGCGAACCACACACAAAGTGAAAGCAAAATAACCAATACTGTAGAAATAAGTGCCTGAGCTACATTATTATCTAAAGCAATGGCGCGATAGACCTCAATGGTTTGATCGATCTGGGTAAAAAAATACCAAGCTGCGATTGCAACTGTCAGAGGCACTCTTAAATATATCAAGAACTTCGCGATGGGTTTAAGCTGGTTTTCAAACCAATTAGAATTTCTTTGACTTAATTTCTGTCTGTTATCAATTTCAGCCATATATCACTAACCAATGATTTTAATGGAACATATCAACCTAGAAATAAATGCCACCTAACGGCTAAATCGCTCGACCAACTATCATCTCTAACTCTCACCTAAAATATTGCGATTTTGTCATCTCCAATGATTCGTTATCCATCGCTCGCTTAACAATTATTTACGTTTGGCGATCGCCAATAACTTCAGCTTGACTAAAATCATAGCTGTTTGTCAGCTCCAATGATTTGTCATACCCAAGCGCTTAACAATTATTTATGCTTGGCGATCGCCGATCGCTTTACGGCATTTACCAACGAAGCCGACCATATAGGTTTTATCTGCATTCGTATCTAAACTAGATTAGATCGCCCGCAAGCATTAAACACGGAAAAAAACTTAATCAGACTTCAATTGAACCTTTTCTGTTCCCGATCTGTCTAAATTCAAGACAGACCCATCAGGTCTAATTTATATGTACTTAGTAAAGCACTTTCAGATTAAAAAAGAGCTGATTCCCTGGCTTAGCGGACTCCTCGCCGCTTCCCTGCTTGTAGGAGTAGGCTACACAGCTTACAGCCAACTCACAGCCAAATCGAGCCGCGAAACCAGGCGCAAGGCAAAAACCGTTGCTGTCCAAAGGCTGAACCTGCCGATTACAATTTCGGCAAACGGCACAATAGTGCCCGAACGTTCCGTTAACGTCAGCCCCAAAACTTCAGGAATGCTCAAAAGTTTGCTTGTCAAGGAAGGAGATAAAGTTGAAAAAGGGCAGATTCTGGCCTACATGGACGACTCTAACCTCCAAGGACAACTAACCCAAACTCGCGGACAACTCGCAGCCGCCGAAGCAAACCTGGAAAAATTGGTCAACGGCACTCGAACCCAGGACATTGCTGCGGCTAAGGCAGTGTTAGCAGAACAACAGGCAACGTTGCAAAAATTGCTCAACGGCAATCGAACCCAAGACATTGCTGTAGCTGAGGCAGCCTTAGCTGAACAACAGGCAACTTTGCAAAAATTGCTCAACGGCAATCGAGCCCAAGATATTGCCGTAGCCGAGGCACAACTAGCTGAACAACAGGCAAATTTACAAAAATTGCTTAAGGGCAATCGCCCTGAAGACATCGCCCAAGCGATCGCCAAACTCAGAGATGCCGAATACGCCAAAAACCAAGCTGAGGAAGACTTTCAGAGAAATCAGGCACTTTATAATGCCGGAGCCATTGCTTTGCAAGTTGCGAACAACTCGCGCACCGCGCGCGATCGAGCTCAAACGCAAGTCAGGCAAGCCGAACAAGCTGTAGCTTTGCTGAAAGCGGGTACTCGCCCTGAAGAAATCGCTGCGGCGCGGGCTGCTGTGGAGCAAAAACGGCAAGCTTTGACCCTGGCGCGATCGGGCGCACGTCCCGAAGAAATTGCTGCGGGGCGGGCTGCTGTGGAGCAAAAACGGCAAGCTTTGGCCCTGGCGCGATCGGGCGCACGCCCGGAAGACATCGCTGCGGGCCAGGCCGCGGTCGAGCAAAAACAGCAAGCTTTGGCGCTGCTAGAAGCCGGTTCCCGCCCGGAAGACATCGCCCAAGCCCGCGCCCAAGTTCTCGCCGCTAGAGGCAGCCTGCAAAGCGTTCAAGCGCTGATCAACGACACTGTGCTGCGGGCTCCTTTCACCGGCACTGTCACTCGCAAGTATGCTGATCCGGGCGCTTTTGTGACTCCCACTACGGCAGGTAGTGCGGTTTCTTCGGCGACTTCTTCTTCGATTTTGTCTTTAGCTTCAAAAAATCAATTAGTAGCAAACGTAGCAGAAACTAATATTGCTCAAATTCGGATCGGCCAGGCTGCGTCTATTCAAGCCGATGCTTTTGCGGGAAAGACTTTTGCAGGTAAAATCACTCAAATTTCGCCTCAGTCGATCGTCCTGCAAAATGTGACAAGTTTTGAGGTAAAAGCGGCAATTATTAATGATGATAAACAAATACTGCGATCGGGCATGAATGTGAATGTTGAGTTTAAGGCCGGTGAACTCAAAAATGTTTTGGTAGTTCCGACTGCGGCAATTGTCCGCCAACAAAGGGAAACGGGGGTTTTTGTTCCGGGTGGAGAAGATGGCAAACCTGCTTTTATGCCGATTAAGACTGGTATGACGGTGGATGATAAGACGGAAGTGCGATCTGGTTTGAAAGGAAATGAAAAAGTGCTGCTTAGTTTACCCCCCGGATTGCGGCCTAGATCCCAAAATCCATCGTCGGGCGGGATTCCGGGTTTGCAACCTGGTGGCGGAACGCGCTTGCGTTAGGGTTTTGATTTTTTTATTGAACCGCGAAGGCGCGTTAGGCGAAGCCGCGCGTAAGCGCTAGGGCGCGAAGGAGGAAAAGAAAGAAGGAAGAAGGAAGAAAGTTTTAATTGCCCGATGCCCAATGCCCAATGCCCAATGCCCAATGCCCAATAACCAATAACATGAAATTAAAGACTCGCCCAGTTATTAAGAAAATCTCTAATGTTCAAATCGCGTTCATGGCGACAGAGGCGCTGTGGAATAATAAGTTGCGTACCAGTTTAACTATGCTGGGCGTAATTATTGGGATATCTTCGGTAATTGCTATTACTTCGGTGGGACAGGGAGTACAAAAATCAACTGAAGAACAGTTAAAGGCTTTGGGTACAAATGTGCTGTTGGTTTTATCCGGCGCTTCGCGATCGGGCGGTGTCAGTCAGGGAAGCGGTTCTGCTACTACTCTTACTTGGGATGACGCTAAGGCGATCGGCAAACAAGCTCCTGCAGTTAAGGCGATTTCGGCTTATTTGCAGCGCCAAGTGCAAGTAGTTTACGGCGGACAAAACTCATTTACTGCTATTTTGGGAACGGATTTAAATTATCCCGATGTCAAGAACATTCAACCTCAACAAGGACGGTTTTTTAACGAGGATGAATTGAATGCTGCTGAGCCAGTAGTTGTCCTCGGTTCTAAGGTGCGGGACGAACTTTTTGGAGCCGGAGTTAATGCGCTATCCTCCGATATTCGCATTCAGGGAAACCGCTACAAGGTCATTGGAGTGATGGAAAGCAAGGGGTCTGTAGGGGGAACAGATCAGGACGATCGAGTGTATATTCCCCTCAAAAATATGTCTTCGCGGATTGTGGGGAGAAATTCTTTAGCAGGGATTGCGATCTCGGGTTTTTGGTTGGAAACTGCGGGCGAAGCGGATTTAGCGGATGCTCAATTTCAAGTGGAAAATATCATGCGCTTGCGCCACAATATTTATCCGCCACAACCGGATGATTTTCGAGTTGTAAATCAAACTGAGATCGTTAATACTTTCAGCAATGTGATCGGTTTGTTTACGGTGATGGTGGGAGCGATCGCCGGAATTTCTTTAGTGGTGGGCGGCATCGGTATTGCTAATATTATGTTGGTGTCTGTTGTGGAACGCACTAAGGAAATCGGGATTCGCAAAGCGGTAGGCGCTACTAATGCAGCAATTCTAATTCAATTTATGGCGGAATCTATTTTAGTTTCCACGGTGGGGGGAACGGCGGGTATTGGGTTGGGAGTTGCGATCGCCTTTGGGGCCTCGACAGCGTTCAAATTTCCGTTTGTGGTTTCTGTATGGTCGATTACAGCAGGTTTTGGGCTGTCTTTTACCGTCGGGTTGTTAGCTGGAGTGCTACCGGCTCGGAATGCCGCTCGCTTAGATCCGATCGCAGCCTTGCGGAATGATTGAAGTTTACTCATCCGCGTTTATCTGCCGGCATCTGCGGTTAAATATTCCAAATCTGCCAGCAATGTTAGATTAAGACAATTTAAAATGCTGGATTTAATCGGGCGCTTTTCATCCCAAAATATAATCGCTGAATAAAATTTAATTGCCGCCGGTGAATTCAAAAGCTCAAAAGTTTGACGTGCAACTCTCTCGCTGTCAAAGCTGAGAAAGTAAACAGTATCATCAAAGATTGCAGGTTTATTAGCTATTTTACCGATTAACCTAAAATCCAATTTTTTATAAAGCCCACAAATCGCAATTTTCCAAGGTTGGAAGCTATAATCGCCTACTCCAAAAATCGAAAATCGAGGGTTATTTTGATAAATTTTGCTTTTGCGATTATCTAGATATTGCCCGCACTTCTCTAGATAACGTCCGGTTTTAGGAGCTATAGTTTTGATATTTTCGGTTGATTCACCGATGAATTTTTGAGTAACTAGGATATATCGAGCCGTAGCATCAATGCGATTTTGAGCAACATCAGATCCTTTAAATAGCGGAAATAGATAAGTTTCCTCAAGCTCGACAGCTTCCCCAAATCCATTGACAAACAAATTATCAATTTTCCGAAACTCCATTACATTCGAGCAGTCATGCTTTACCCCCGATCGCCATTTTGTTCCGGAATTTACAGCATATAAATTACTCAATTTATTGAAAGAATATATATCTTTAACAAGGAGATTATTGTGATATCCGATTCGATAGCCGTCAGAACTTTCTAAACTGCTAAATACATCGCAGAAGTAGTTTTGTGAACTTAAGTCAAACTTGCAGAATAACAGACAGGCATCAACATTTGCATCAAAATACTTTTTAGCATCTATTTTGTAAGTTGCACAGCTAGCGAGATTAAGTTTTTTTGAATGAATGTAACTCAATAACTTTCTGGCAACGGAAGTCTTGCAAAGCATTGCCAGAGTGGCGTCACGATTTTGCAACCATTGTATCGCATGGATCAGCATCCATTCTGAGATATCGAAGTTACTTTTACCTGTTAGTGCGTCTAAGCCAGCGTGCTTTTGAAAATTACTTTTTTTAGGCAAGTTTTCACTGCCAATAGTTCCTTGTTGTGAGTTGGTTACCCAAGGAAAGTTGCCAAGTACCAGCACCCTATGATTAAAGTGGTTGATTAATGATGTCCAGTCAAAGTCAAAAAAATCTCCGTGCTTAACCTCACATCTTTCATCCTGTAACAATTCATGCTTAGCTCTTAATTCTATTAAATAACTTTGATTTATTTCAACCCCGATAATCTTGCTGGCGGATGGAAACGAATTTGCAGCAGCTTTAATGAAATTACCTATCCCACAAGTTGGCTCAATGATGACTTTGGGGTTAACATCAAGTTCTATCAATTTCCGACACACCATCTCGGCTAATTCCAGCGGTGTCTGAAAATCCCCATATTCTAGTTTGGTTTTGCGATCGTTGGGACTCATCGTTTAGATTGATAAACTGCGATAACGCCTTCCTCTTGTCCGGCACGCTCAATGACTCTTCCATACTGAAGTCGCCACTGCAACGCATTAGAAATCGTCAAAAAACCTGGCACTGGTGGGTTTCTCAGTATTTCGTCGGCAATGTTAGCTGCTTCAATTTCGTCAACAGGTAAATTTTTGTCAAACATGAAAGCAAGCAAATCATCTTTATTGCCTTCATTGTCTAAAATATTGCGAATTCCACGGGTCATTTGAAAATCTGCTGTTCTTTCGGCACTCACGTAAATTGTATGCAAAATATTCAGGGTTGCAGTTCGGAGCGTACTGTTGTCTGTCTTTTCGTAAACAAAGATAATCAGTGAATATCCCAGCCCAAAAATCTTTTGCCTTGCAGATTTGAAAGGACATGACGACTGCGGTTGCCTAATGCTTGTTACCTTCACGTCAACTAATATACCTGGGAAATCGATGCCGCTTGCTGAATTGCCATCTATAAATTCATATTTTTGCTTGAGATAGAGTCTGAACTTTTGCTCCAAATATGTCCCAACAGCCTTTCCGTCTGTGATGCCATAAAGCAAAGGTTCCGGGTGTTGAGACTCGGTGGCTGAAAATATTGCCGCCTCAGAACAAAGAATTTCTACGGTCAGACTCGTCATTTTGATGAACCACCAGATTATTTAATTTGCTGACCCATTAAACGGTATCATTAAAGAGCGCAGGTTTATTAGCTATTTCACTTATTAACCTGAAATCCAATTTTTTATAAAGTCCACAAGTTATTGTGCCACTTATGCTGTAACCCTTTCGGCTTTGATATCAGGTGATGCTGGCTCAAAGTACAACACCATGATTTGCTCTGGATTCAGCCCGACAGATTCATAAGTGCGTCCCTTGCGATCGCTAAATTCAACCTCAAACGCTGCACCATCAGCCAACAGTTCAACCACAGTCCCTACTTGTCCGCGCCACAGGTTGTATTCAGGAATATCAACTGTTAAGGCAACGACATCTAGTAATTTAATTGTATTCTTTGTCACTCTTATTACCTCCAGACATTACATTATAATACGGTGTCTGAACATCCCGTCTTCTAGTTTCGTTTTGCGATCGTTGGAACTCATCTGTTAGATTGATAAACTCTTAATTACAACTTACTATTGAAGAAATAACTTAGTTCACCCCACATTTCGCCATTATTCCAAAACAAAAATTTACCGGGATAGCTCAAGCTAATATCTAAAGCCACAGCAAAATATTCCTTATAAACGGGATGTAAGTTACATTCCAAGTATTTGATTTTAGTTATGAGTATCGTATCGATAAAACAAAGTCTACTTATAAGTTCTATGTAAAACTCTTCTGTTTTTTCCCAATTATCTAATTCCTCTATACCTGAAGTTCCTAAAGATGTTTGAACGAAATAAACTAAATTATTATAATATTCTAATAAACTTATTTCATCATGATGACCATCTCGTAGTCTTCTTATGATCTCCTCTAGTTGATCTATTTCTGCAAGCAGCCAACTAATTTCCTCATCCCAATTTTTATTTTGCAAAACATTAATTGTTTCCTCAAGAAGTGCAACTTTATTTCTCTCGTCCTTAAGCTGTAGTTCTAAACTTATTTTGGCTTTTTCTAGCTCTCTGGCATTACCTTCTAGTTGCTTAACTTTTGTTTCTAATTGACGTGAATTGGAGTTGAATGAATTTAACTCATAAAGCTTTCTTTCTAGCTGTAGCTCGAAACTTATTTTGGCTTTTTCTAGCTCTCTGGCATTCTCTTCTAGTTCCTTAACTTTTGTTTCTAATTGACGTGAATTGGAGTTGAATGAATTTAACTCATAAAGTTTTATTTCTAATTGGTTTTTTTCTTGCTCTAGCTGGTTATTATCTATCTCTAAAGGTTGAATTCGGTCTAGTGATCGTCTTAGTTCTGACTCTAAAGAATTTTTGCTAGCTCGGAGTTGTAGATTATCTTGCGTCAATCTAGTATTATTATCTTTAACTTGATTTAACTCTCTTCTCAGAACGTCTCTTTCTTGCTGTAAATCCGTATTTGTTTTAATGAGTGATTGATTTTGGGCTATGACTTCATTAAGCTGTCTAGTAACCTCTTTAACTTTCTCGATTAAAAATTCCCACGTTATAAACTCTATATCTTGACTACTGAGAGAACCACCCAATTCTTGAATAAGAACTTTTTTATGAGCTTCTAGTTCTTCAATTTTTTGTTCAAAGTAAACATTTTTAATACGAAGATTTGTTGAAATTTTCCTTACTTCATCTCTTTCGCTCTCAACGCTTGCTAACTGTTGTTGTAGCTTTTGAACCGTCTGCTTCAAAGAATTGTTCTCAGTAGTAGCTGCCTTGAGTTCTGCCTCTGTTTGCTTAAATATTGCCAGGATTTGAACTATAAAGGCGGTAAATAGGTTATTTGCTTGTTGTAACTGCTGGTTTATTTGCCTAAGCTCAACTTTCTGTGCTTCGAGCCTGTTATCATCGGGTTTCTTCTTACCCCTGCGAAGTTGCAGGTAAATTATTACGATACTTAGTAAAGCTATTAAACCCGCAGTTTCGTAAACCATACTAATACTTTTTTGAAAATAGCGTTTTTGGACATCGGTTCCCAGGCAGAGGCTAGGAAGCAGTTAATAAAAAAACAGAGGGCGAGTTTCACATAAAACTTGACTCCCAAAGTCCAATTTTATGCTCAAACCCGCCCTCGCAAAACTCCCTTAATAAGCGTCTTGCAATTCGTAGAAATCAGGGGAAATGTAATCTTTCCGCAGTGGCCAGCCTACCCAATCTTCGTTCATCAAAATCCGTTTCAGATTCGGATGTCCTTCGTAGACAATGCCGTACATATCGTAGGATTCCCGCTCTTGAAAGTCGGCTGCTTTCCAAATCCAGTAGACTGATGGCACTCTGGGATCGTCGCGGGGAATAAATACTTTGACGCGGACTTCTTCGGGGTGCGAAGCATTATCTGTCAGTTTTGCCAAGTGGTAGACGCTGACTAAATCCTCTCCGGGCCCTTGGTCGTAAGCGCACTGGCACTGCATATAATTAAACCCGTAGGCATACAGTGCTGTTGACATCGGAATTAAGAAGTCTCGATCGACCTTTAATATCTCCACGCCCAAATTATCGGCCGCTAAAGCTTCGTGTTCAAACCCATTCTGAGTCAACCACTGGGAAATTTTCCCGGCTTCAACAATTGCAGATTCTGTCTCAGCCACGGTTTACCTCCTGTTTTTGTCCTGCAAGCAGGGCCGGTGGTACTGGCATTCCCATTGCTTCCGTCAATTCCTTCGGCGGCGCCATCCGGCCTGGAATAGACAAGTATTTGCCGTCCAAAATGTCGTCTACTACTTTCATTTTGTGGGGTCTGGTGTAGTAACGGTGGGTTGGCAGCAAATTGGCCCGTTCTTGCATAGAATCGTTGGCGATTTTTTTCCGCAGTTTGATAATTGCGTCAATAATCGCTTCTGGGCGGGGGGGACAGCCGGGGATGTACACGTCTACGGGAATCAGTTTGTCAACGCCTCTGACTGCTGTGGGGGAGTCTACGCTGAACATTCCGCCGGTAATCGTGCAAGCGCCCATCGCGATGACGTATTTGGGCTCGGGCATTTGTTCGTACAGCCGCACTAAGATAGGGGCGTACTTCATGGTAATTGTGCCCGCCGTGATGATCAAGTCGGCTTGCCGGGGGCTCGATCGCGGTACTAAGCCGAATCTGTCGAAGTCAAACCGCGATCCGATCAAAGCTGCAAATTCGATGAAGCAGCAGGCTGTGCCGAAAAGTAGCGGCCACAGGCTGGAAAGTCTCGCCCAATTGTAGAGGTCATCCACTGTTGTCAGAATAACGTTCTCTGAGAGTTGCGATGTGACTTCCGGGCGATCTACTGGGTTGACAAGTTGGGCTTTTTGTGATTTGTCAGAACTTAAGACCATTCCAAGGCTCCTTTGCGCCATGCATAGACAAGAGCAATAACGAGGATCGTGATAAAAAACAAGGCTTCAATAAAAGCCAAAAGTCCTAGCTGGTTGAAAGCAACTGCCCAAGGATAGAGGAAGACGGTCTCTACGTCGAAGATGACGAAGACCAGAGCGAACATATAATATCGGATGTTGAATTGAATCCAGGCTCCGCCGATCGGCTCGACGCCGGATTCGTAGGTAGTGCGTCGGTCGTAGGGACGACTTTTGGGCCGCAGTACCTTAGACGCCGTGAGGGCGAGGATGGGGACTAGGCTGGAAATTAACAGGAAGCCTAAAAAATACTCGTAGCCGCTGAGTGCAAACACGGTGAATAATTACTGCCTCGGTGAAAGGGTTCTGTAACTTAGTCTTTACATTATATAGATTTTGGGTAGCTAAAATTACGAGTTGGTTGAGATTAATCATCCATCTTCTGCAATAATTTTTAATGTATATTTTAATATTGTAACTGCCTGTGGAAGACGGGCGGCTGCCTGTGGACGCTAAGTAAGACCATCATCGACTTAAGTGTCGAACACCCTTGTGGTGTTCCTAACGTGGCATCGGCGGTTGAGACGGGAAACCTCGAAGACGAATAAGACCGTCCTAATATGAGTTTTAGTTGGAAGCCCCAACTATAACGAAGTTTAGTTGAGGTACTTCACGATTAGCTGACCTACTCTTTTGGATTTATGAGCGATCGAGCCACGGAGACTAATACCCTCGATCGGCACGAGTGCCGAGCCTGCGGCTACGTCTACAATCCTAAAAAGGGCGATCCTAAAAATGCAATTGCCCCTGGCACTGCTTTTACAGATGTGACCCAAACTTGGGTCTGTCCCGTTTGTGGGGCGCGCAAGTCGATGTTTCAAAATCTCGGTCAGATGGAAGGGGTATCGGGATTTAAGGCAAATCAGCGCTACGGTGTCGGTGTCAACGGCATGACCGAAGGTCAGAAAAGTTTGCTGATTTTTGGCGGCTTGGTCGTTGGTTTCTTGTTTTTACTTAGTATGTATGGTTTGCAGTAAAACGATTGTGAGATTTTGGCAACGAATTGTAATGTTATTGGCCGCTGCGCTCATCTGTACGAGTTGCAGCACCATTGGTTCTGTGAGTTACAACCCCTGGCAAGTGATTTCCTTGCCGACGGAAGCTAATTTGCAGGATATTGCCTTTACGGGCAATTCTCAGCACGGCTGGGTCGTGGGTTCGGAGGCAACTCTGCTCGAAACCCTTGACGGTGGCACTAGCTGGAAGTCTATAGGACTGGATATCGACGATACCAGGTCGCGTTTTGCATCGGTGAGTTTTTCGGGTTCCGAAGGCTGGATTGTCGGCCAGCCTTCTGTTTTGCTCCACACGAACGATGAGGGTAAGTCTTGGACGCGGATTGCTTTGAGCAGTCAGTTGCCCGGTTCTCCGAGTACGATCGCCGCTTTGGGCCCGAATTCCGCCGAGATGACGACCGATGTCGGGGCGATTTACCGGACTTCTGACGGTGGCAAAAATTGGAAAGCTGTCGTGCAGGATTCTTTTGGGGTAGTTCGCAATATCAACCGTTCTGAAGACGGTCAGTATGTTGCGGTTTCCTCGAAAGGCAATTTCTACTCCGTGTGGAAACCAGGACAAGAAGCTTGGGAACCTCATAACCGCAATAGTTCTCGTCGCCTGCAAAATATGGGCTTTACCAAGGACGGGCGTTTGTGGATGCTCGCGCGTGGTGGTCAGATTCAGTTTAGCGACCCGTCGAATCCTGAAGGTTGGGGAAAACCGTTTTTTCCCGATCGCAAGGCGAGTTGGGGTTTGCTGGACATGGCTTACCGGACTGATAATGAAGTTTGGGTAGCCGGCGGCGGCGGCAATTTGCTGTGCAGTTTGGACGGCGGGAAAACTTGGCTAAAAGACCACGAAGTTGAAGATGTTCCCGCTAATTTTTACAGGATTGTCTTTATGGGCCCCGATCGCGGATTTGTGATCGGCGCGAGCGGTACTTTACTTAAATATCAAGGTTCAGCGCAAGCTGCTTGATAGTAGAATAGTAATAGAGATTGTCTGTCAATTTGTTGTTGAAAGGAGGATTCTAAATGGCTGGTACAACTGGAGAACGTCCGTTTGGGGACATTATTACAAGTATCCGTTATTGGGTAATTCACAGCATCACCATTCCGGCTTTGTTTATTGCTGGATGGCTGTTTGTGCAAACGGGTTTGGCTTACGATGCTTTCGGAACTCCTCGCCCTAACCAGTATTTCACACCGCAGCGGGAAGAAGTGCCGATTATTTCGGATCGCTTTGAAGCTAAAAAACAAGTAGATCAGTTCATTGGCAAGTAATTTAACAAGGATCTGAAAAAATGACGAGCAGAACCCCAAACAATGAGCCAATTTCGTATCCGATTTTTACGGTGCGTTGGTTGGCAGTTCATACTTTAGGTGTCCCAACAATTTTTTTCTTGGGCGCGATCGCAGCAATGCAATTTATTCAACGATAGGAGTTTACAATGCCTGAGCGCGTTCCTAATCCCAACGAGCAGCCTGTTGAGTTAAACCGGACTTCTTTGTATTTGGGTTTGTTGCTGATTTTTACTCTGGGTATTTTGTTTTCCAGTTATTTCTTTAATTAACTGGTGTCGGAGTTTGCTTTCAATAGTTCGATCGAATTTGTTTAGCTGTGAATTAGTGAGGTGATCGCTATGTTTAGTGAAAGTGGCAGAATTCCTTTGTGGCTGGTAGCTACTGTCGCCGGTCTCGGTGCTTTGAGCGTTTTGGCTCTTTTCTTCTACGGTGCTTATGCCGGTTTGGGTTCTTCGATGTAAGGAGAATCAAACTGATTTTCGGCTTTTAACCCCCCTTGAAAAAGGGGGGTTTTAATTATGCGAATTTTGTTGGTAAATCAGGGATTAATTTTAGAGAAATTGTTGATTAGACGAGCAGTTGCATGAATTTTTGATTGAGCAAGAAACCGCAGATGAAAGGCAGATAAACACAGATCAACGCAGATAATTTCAAGAATTGAGAGTCAATGAATGCAATTGCTCGTCTATTGTTTGACAAGTTTATGATCTGTTGCTGCTAGTCGATGAGAGCGAGACTTTTTTGTGGTTGGGTAAATTTGCTCAATACATCGCTCCGGGGTAGGTTGACGAAAAACCCTAAAATCCCTGGTCACTAGCCGACGATCGCTAAGAGAGTGTGAGCCGATCGTGAAATTAGCCAAAAGTTGCGAGTAGAATGGTGCAAGAGCCGATCGCTCGATCGTAGTGCACAGCGAAATATGACCCCACCGCCGCCCCGCAAACCTCAAACCGTCTTGGGTGCGATTACCCAAGCAGTCCAGACTATTGCCAAGGTTAATTTTAACCAGCTAGCGCTGAAACCGAACGCCAAAGTACCCGAACTGTGGGTACAGGATGCGGGTGCAGCTAAAGCTGAGGTTTATCCGCTGTTGGGCGATCGATATTTGTTAGGTCGATCGTCCAAATCTTCAGATATTGTAGTTCGCAATCCCGTTGTCAGTCACGTGCACTTATCCCTGTCGCGGGATACTCGGCGACGGACTCCTTTTGTCATCAAAGATGAAGACTCCACCAACGGCATTTACAGCGGCAAAAGGCGAGTTAAAAGTATGTCCCTGCGTCACGGAGACGTGTTCACTTTAGGGCCGCCGGAACTAGCCGCCGCTGTCAGAGTTCAGTACGTAGATCCGCCGCCTTGGTATTTGCAACTTGTGCGTTACAGCTTTTACGGCGTCAGCGGAATCACCGCCTTGATTGCGGTGTTGGTAGGTATGGAATCGACCAAGTTTCACGTGCGGCCTCTGCCGAGAAGTATCAATGGCCCCGTGATTGTTTACGCCCGCGACGGGCAAACTCCACTGCGCCCTCCTCAGAATAACGCTCACCTAGAATTAAAGCGATTGCAGGATTTTTCGCCTTATTTATCCAAGGCCGTACTTGCTTCGGAAGACAGCCGCTACAATTGGCACGTGGGGGTAGATCCGCTGGGGGTTTTGCGGGCGCTGTTGACCAATGTTCGCGGGGGAGGAATTCGCGAAGGCGGCAGCACTCTGACGCAGCAGTTAGCGAGGAGTTTGTTTCGAGATTATGTAGGTACTCAAGATTCGGGCGGACGCAAGTTCCGGGAAGCCGTAGTAGCCTTAAAATTGGAGAGTTATTACAGCAAAGATGAACTGTTGCTGACTTATTTAAATCGCGTGTTTTTGGGAATTGACCTGTACGGTTTTGAAGATGCGGCTCGGTTTTATTTTGGCAAGTCGGCGAAGGATTTGAGTTTGTCGGAGGCGGCGACTTTGGCGGGGATTTTGCCAGGGCCAAACAGTTTTAATCCGATTCAAAATTATCAGTTGGCAGTGCAGTACCGCGATCGAGTGATCGAACGGATGCGCTCTCTAGGGACGATTTCTCAGGAAGAAGCCGATCGCGCGAGGCGATCGCGAATTGAGATAAATCCGAAAGCTCGCGAATATCTGCAAAGTACGATCGCTCCTTATTTCTACAGTTATGTGTTTGACGAATTGGAGTTTTTGCTGGGCGAGCAGTTAGCCAGAGAAGGCAATTTTATTGTAGAAACAGGTTTGAATCCCGGTCTGCAAAAAGTGGCTGAAGCTTCCCTCAAAAATGCTGTAGAAAATGTTGGATCGAGTGCAGGTTTTTCTCAAGGAGCCGTGGTAACTCTCAATACTACAACCGGGGAAGTCTTAGCTTTAGTTGGGGGCGTAGATTACTTGAAAAGTCAGTTTAATCGGGCTACCGAAGCTTTGAGACAACCCGGTTCTACATTTAAGATTTTTACCTATGCAGCCGCCCTAGAACGCGGAATACCAGCCAGCAAAACTTATTCTTGCGAGCCGCTTTCCTGGGGCGGATCAAGTTATAGTGGCTGCGAAAGAACCAGCGGCAGTGCTGATATGTATCGGGGTTTAGCACAGTCGGAAAATGCAATTGCTTTGAGAGTAGCACAAGATGTCGGTTTAGACAATGTAGTGGGAATGGCCAGACGTTTGGGAATTACTTCTGAACTGCGTTCTAACCCTGGTTTAGTATTAGGTGAAAGCGAAGTTAACGTATTGCAATTAACTGGTGCATTCGGGGTTTTGGCGAACCGGGGTTTGGGAAATCGCCCCCACGTAATCAAGCGAATTATTGACAGCAGCGATTGCAAAGATCGAAATGATTTTAACAGTTGCCGGGTGATTTATGATTATCAAAAAGATGGCATTGCCAATCGCCAGTTAGTTTCTGAAGCGGTAGCGGATACGATGACTGATATGCTGCAAGGTGTTGTGCGGGGAGGTACGGGTAGCAGTGCTGCTTTGGGGTTGGGAGAAGCTGGAAAAACAGGCACGACTAATGATAATAGAGATTTGTGGTTTGTCGGTTATATTCCGAGTCAGCAACTCGTGACGGGAGTTTGGTTGGGAAATGATGATAATTCTCCGACTGCCGGAGGTAGTGCAAATGCTGCTCAGTTGTGGGGGGAGTATATGCGGCAGGTGGCGCGTTGAATGATAAGAAGATGTGGCGGTTGAAACCGCGTCTATACGAAGAAGAGACGGCGGTTGAAACCGCGTCTACACAGAAAAAACCCGCCTCCGCGGGTTGAAGACAAAGACGGTTAAAATTAATTTATTTTCTTCAGTCCGCGGAGGCGGACATCGTTTGTGTAGGTGCGGTTTCAACCGCCGTCGGATATGGCCGACATCCAGATAATATCGAGTGCAAGTTAACGACGTTTCCGATGACCGCGATCGCAGGTGCTGCAAATCCGACCGCCTCAACTTGCTCTACAATTGTACCCAAAGTCCCGATCAATTCTTCTTGTTCCGGCCGCGTTCCCCAGCGTACTAATGCTATGGGCGTTTCTGCACTCAATTCGGCTGCGGTCAACTGACCGATAATGTAAGGCAAATTGTGAATTCCCATGTATACTACAATGGTTTCCGAGCCGCGGGCGATCGCCTGCCAATTTACTTCCGGTCGATATTTTCCCGCTGATTCGTGGCCTGTGACAAAGGTGACAGAGGAACTGTACGATCGATGTGTTAAAGGAATTCCCGCATAAGCAGGGGCCGCAATCCCAGAAGTTACACCGGGGACGACTTCTACTGACACTCCAGCTTTTACCAACTCTTCCATTTCTTCGCCGCCGCGGCCGAAGATAAACGGATCGCCGCCTTTGAGACGAACTACGATCGCATTATCTCCAGCTTTTTCTATCATTAACTGAGTTGTTTCATCCTGCATTAACGAGTGACGGCCTTTGCGTTTTCCGGCATCAATTCGTTCTGCTTGTGGGTGGATTGCTGCCAAAATTTGAGGGCTGACTAAAGCGTCGTAAATCACCACATCCGCACACTCTAACAGAGCTTTTCCCTTCAAGGTCATCAAACCCGGATCTCCGGGCCCCGCACCTACTAAATACACTTTTCCTAAAGACATTTTTCTTGCTTCCTTTACCTCTTCTGTGCCTCTGGGGTTCATTTTTGAATTAAATTCCCAATTAAGTCTGCTAATTGTACACTTGCGCCTAGAGGATTTGCGAGATAAAGTTCCGCCGCAGGAAATTGCTGCTTTAGCTGTGCGACATTTTTGGCGATCGCATCTGTAATTCCTCCATTAAATAAGAAGTATGGCACAATCCCTATTTGCTGCTGTCCACCACGAACCAAACTGTCAATTTGCTCTGACAAACTCGGCTTTACTGACCAATAAGCTGTCAGCGCACCGAGTTTGCTAGCCATTTCCTCAAATGTCGAGTTACCTCCGGGGCGACGGCTGCCGTGAGATAATAAAATCCATTTTGGCAATAGTAGATTGGGGAGAAAAGTCACCTCTTCCATCTGACTTTTTACCAATTTTGTTAAGCCTGCTTCTTGGGAACCTAAATGCGGGCGCAATTCAATTTTTAGCTGGTCACCAAAAGTTTGTTGGGCAATTTCCACCTCTGCCGGTATGTCTTCGGCGACGTGAACTCCCGGCAATAAAAATACAGGCAGGATTTGCAATTCTGTCAGTCCCAGCGACAGGGTACGTTCCCCAAAACTGCAAATTTGTTCGTGCAGCGGTGCGGGCCCGAGTTCTAAGGTGGCGGTTGCTACTGCGGGGAAGGAGTCAGCCCAATTTTGAGACAGCAGTTGACCTAGGTTTTCCAAAGCTTGTTGGGGTCTGGGGTCGCGGCTGCCGTGAGAAACTAATAAATAGGTCGATCGCAATTTCAATATGGATTTGATGTTAATGTTCGATCGGGATTTGAAATAATTATAACACCGTAGGTCGCGTGACTTGAAAAATACTCAACCCTCAACCTGAAGATTCCGAGTCACGCACATCTAACAACTAAAGCAAAGTACCCGGCTTGAAAATTACTCAACACAGGGCTTAAATCTTCTAAGCCACCCACCTTACAAAAGAAGGTGCGCGGCTTAAAAATTACTTAATACTGGGCTTAAATGTTCTAAGCCACACCCCCTACACAACTATCAAATTAAGCTTTGGGAGCTGGATCGGCAATGTATTGGAAAGTAGGTTCCGAGTTCCAAGGGCCGCGTTCATCCTTGCCATTGGTGGACAAGTTAAAGTAGAGATCCACAGTGGAATCTGGCGGAATATTGCCGAACATCGGATCGGTGAGTTTGCCCAGCGATTCCAAAGCTTTCATGAACATTTGAGTGTGAGAAATTTCGCGAGTCAGCAGAAACTGCAACGTCTTTTTCGTTCCCATATCCGGTGCTAGTTTAATCAACTCTTCGTAGGTTTGGCGAGCTCCTGCTTCCGCACCGATATTAGCGCGCAAATCGCGCACCACCTCCCCGCCTTCGTTGACATAAGCTGCCGTCCAAGCTTGACCTTGGCTGTCCAACAAGTGTGGGCCTACGCCACGCACGGCAAACAATGTGCTTTTGTAAGCTTCTGTTTGGTCAACGTTTTTGGTGTGCATTTCGATGAGTTGCCCCACCATTTCTAAGTGGCTGAATTCTTCTATTGCAATATCTTGGAGCATATCCTTAATCCCTGCATCTTCACAGTGAAAGGACTGCACCCAGTATTGCAGAGCTGCTGTCAGTTCTCCGGTTGCTCCGCCAAACTGTTCTAGCAGCAATTGGGCAAAACGGGGGTTGGGTTGGTCTACAGTCACCGCAGCCATTAATTGTTTTTTGTGAAAAAACATGGATTGATACCTCTCTTTAATTCTGTTGCTATAGTCTCAGGATTGCAGACTTGTAGCTGTGTTCACCTTCACAATCCATTGTGCGACAAGCGATCGCACCGAACCTCGGTCGCTGGTTACATCTAACGAGACAAATTTCTCTGCTTTCAGGTAGAGTTTAAACTTAAAATTTTACTTACTTATTCGGTAGACCAAATTACAATTTAGGAGCCGGATTATTGTCGCACTCGGTTAATTTTGCTGACAGGGCATCGAGATGCCGCAGCCACTGAATGCCGCCAACCCAACTGCGAGAGGGGAGGTGTCCGATTGGTGCTTGCTGACTAAATTTAATCAGCCCTAAAGTATTAGCAGAATTGTAGGTTTGCCAGTTGACCCGATCGCAAAATCTGATATAGTCTCCCTTAACGCTTTCATAAATCTGCTTTTGGACGCTGAAGCCAAACCGACCTTGACTGTAGTGCAACCAAAGGCGATCGACTGTTTGCAAATCTTCGCAGGGTAGCTGGTAAATTTGGCTTATTTCTAGCTGAGTTCCCTGTGGCTGGGAAAGAGATTGACACATCAAGCCCCAAGTTTCGCGATCGGCTTCTTTCCACTTTTTGTTTGACAAAAAATCTCGCAGTTTGGTATAATCAACTCCCCGTGCAGAAATTAGCGTTGGCTCGATATTTGAAGTATTTGAAGTAGCAGATAAGGACAAACTTTCTGCCGAATTGGGGACGGCATTAGTGGGTGAAATTGAAGAATCAGGAGTTGGTAGCGCGCTGATATCGGTTGAGTTGTCGCTATTATTAAGAGCAGGAGCGATGATCTGCTTTTCGGGCGAAAGCAAATTTTGATGACGAATATCTAAAGCTGCTTTGATATCCTGCAAAACTTCCGTAGCAAAACTGTACCGCTGATTGAGATGAGTTTGCAACAATTTATCTAAAATTTCGCCTAACTCGTCGCTAATACTCGTGGCTTTGGGGAGAAACTCGCGCCACCACCAGCGCTCGTTGTTGCAGTCGTACATATCCAAGGGAGGAACTTGCGTCATTAGGCGAATGCAAGTAACACCTAAACTGTAAAGGTCGCTAGCAGGAAATACTTTGCCACGCATTTGTTCGGGAGCTACATAATCTTGACTGCCAATGAGCGTTGCTGGACGAAGTATGGCTGAATCAGTCAGCAGTTTGGCAATGCCGAAATCGATCAATACGAGTTTGTTGTCCGATTGGCGACGGATAATATTTTCGGGTTTGATGTCGCGGTGAATGACGCGCTTGTCGTGGATAAATTGCAGCACGGGCAATAAGTCTTGCAGCAGTTGCCAAATTTGATTTTCCTCGTAGACACTCTTGTCTAATTCTTGTTTAAGAGTCGGCCCCTCTATAAACTCTTGAACTAAATAAATATGACCTTCTTGTTCAAATCCGGCTAATAATGTGGGGATTTGCGGGTGTTTTCCGAGTTCGTCTAAATGGACGGCTTCTTGCCGAAATAATTCAACGGCTTTGTTAAAAATTTCGGGGTCGCGGTCGTAAAAATAAAATTGCTTGACTGCACAGCGGGGTAGAGATGGGATGTCTTGATCAATTGCTAGGAAAGTTTTACCAAATCCGCCTCGACCTAAAAGTTCAATCGGGCGATATCGCTGTCTCAGCAACAGGTTAAAGCCGCAGTTTAAGCAAAATTTTGCGGTGGGGGAGTTTTGAGGATTTTGACATTCTGGCTTGATACAGTAGCTCATATTGATTTTAGATTTTATATTGCGGGCAAGACTTTTTTTTAAACGAACCGCGAAGACGCGAAGCTGCGCGAAGGAAGAGGGAATAGAGAAGAGAGATGGTTGATAACTAATGCGGTGTGGGATAAGTTGTCCCGCTTCTTGCGTTGTATTTTTCGGGCGGGCGGGACACCCCACAAGCATTTCATCTGAGATGTTGCACCATTCTCAATAAGGCTTTTAGGGGCAGGATGCCCAACCCTTACTCCCCACAAGAAATTCATTCTTTGTGGAACAGGCATCTTGCCTGTTCTTGAGAATGGTGCCAGAGGTGAGTTTTATCAAACAGGACTGTAAAATGTAGATGCGCCTGGGCTGATAAGGCTATTTTAATGCGCTGGATCGAATCAGGACGCTGCCAAAGCTGCCGAACCCAGGCCACATGACTGCTGGGGGCGAGATAATTGCCGATCGCACAGGCCGATCGCACAGAGCGAGAATTGTGCTAAACTCTTACTGTGCCTGGAATTTGAGGCACAATCGATCTGTCTGGTTCAGGGACGCTCCTAAATATTTCAAAATATTTTTGCTTTACCCCTAGACTTGTGCTGAGATCTGATGCTATAGTTACAAAAGATATGGCGAGTGTAGCCAAGTGGTTAAGGCAGTGGTTTGTGGTACCACCATTCGTGGGTTCAATTCCCATCATTCGCCCTTTTAATTCTGAACTGTTTAATTCGATCGCCCGTCGCCTGTACGGTCACTTGCGATTCTGGTAGGGTGTGCACTTCACACCTTAATCTTGTTTGGGATTTAGCGGTTGTGTCGGCACAAGTTCCGATGTGCTAATCTTGAATGCAATCTAAAATCTAAAATCTAAAATATAAATATGCCGTCTTTAGTAGCAGAAGATTGGGGATATAAATTTAGTGGCGATCGCACAATTAATAAGTTTATTCGCGATATAGAAGGAGAAGCGGCTTTAGCCAAATATTGCGCTTGGGAATGCAAAGAGCGTGCGGAAATCCTGATGTCGGAGATAGCTGGCAAATCGCACAATCTTTTCTACGTGCGTCGCCAAAAGGTAAATGAGAGATTTTCGGAAGAAGAAATCTGGGAATTGCTGCTTGCTACGGATGGAGATGATTTTGAATTACCCCAATTGTTGCAAAAAGCCGATCGCACTTTGCGGTTGTTAGCAACTGTACGCTGTGAAGACGGAATTGGCGGTTTAAAACTGCTGGATGCTGGTTTGGTGGCGGTTCCCAGAGGGAGGAAAGATGGGTATTCTTTGCCGGTTCAGTTGCGACTTTTGGCTAACAGTCGAGCGCCAATTCCCGTAAAGTCGATCGCCCGCGTCCAAAAAATGCCATTTTGGGACGACAGACACATACCGACTACCGAACAACTAAAAGTTTGGCATACTTTTTTAAATGTGGAAAAACGCATCGCGGAAGCGCGTCAATTTTGCGTGCCTTTCCGAGCGCACAATTACGGTTCAGGCTTTAAAATCGTCACTTTTGAAATCGATCGTAATTCCGCAACTCTTGACGGCTATGAGGAAAATTCCTTAGAATTGGGCGACTTTCGCGAAAGGCTGAAAAAAGCCAGAAATGAAGAAATTATCCTGTTTGATTCGCCGCCCGGAAGCAGAAGCAGCCGCGATGGAGAGATATTGGGTAGCATCGCCGAAATTGACTTTGAACATGGTAAATTACGGATTAAGTTAGATGTTGATTTAGGCGATCGCATGGCGGGCGGCAGATATCAAATGCCCAAACAAGGATTCTTGTATTTTGAGGCGGCGGGCGATATCAGTCAGATCGAACGCAAGAAAAAAGCTTTAAAGATGCTGACAGATGGGCGCGCTCAAAATCCCTATTTGAGTGAGTTTTTATTCGACTCTTCTCAGGCGAGAATGCCCGAAAAACTGATTAAATTGGATCGGGAAAACTTATTAAATCGCAATGCTAATGACGACCAACTTGCCGCCGTAGAAACGGTGCTTTCTGCGCGGGATTTAATTTTGATTCAAGGGCCGCCGGGAACGGGCAAAACGACTGTGATTGCAGAAATTTGCTATCAAATTGCCCGTCAGGGCGGCAAAACGCTCATTGCTTCCCAAGCAAATTTGGCTGTAGACAATGCTTTGAGTCGGTTAGTTCACAATCCCTCGATTCGGGCTTTGCGGAAGGGAAAAGCTCATAAGGTGCAGGAAGAAGGGCAGCCGTTTTTGGAGGAAAATGCGATCGGCACTTGGCTGCAAAATACGGCGACTGACTGCGAAGAAAAGCTCTCGCAGCGCCTAACTAATATAAAATTTTTGCGGCAGATGCTGGCAGAATCAGAGCGATATACCGCCTACTGTGCCGCCGAAAAAGCTTTTTTTAATGAACTAAAACACCTGCACGACAGTAAAGCAAATATTGAGGAAAAGTGCAACCAGCAAGCAACAAATTATGAACAAATTTTAACCCAAAAAAGCGAGATTGAATCTGTTGTTGCGGGGCTAACAAATCTACTGGATGCGCCGAATGTCAACTGGGAATCTCCAGAACTTGCCGAGTTTATGCCCAGACTAAAACCTTATTCCGAAGGCAATGTTTTAGTAGAAAACTTTATGGCAAATGTTCGGATTGCCGCTAGCACTGCTATTCAAATAGGCTTCGATCGCCCTGCTTGTGGCGCGTTTGGGATGGCGGTTTGGTTGCAGGAAACTGTAGCAGCGCAAATAGCGGAATTTAAGACAGCATTCGATCGCGCTGATGATGTTTGTCACGCTATGTCAACGGTTGCGGAGTCGTTGCGGGTGTCGCGGCAGATGTCGGATGCTGTGAATCAACTCGAATTGGGCGATCGGCAAAATCAGACACACCGCCAAAATCTCGAACAGAAAATCAAGAATTTGGAACTGCGAAAAGCGGAAATTGCAGCCGTTGTCGTCGCCGTTGCACAGTGGATCGAGACGGCTGATACGGGGCTCTATGAAGTCGTGAAAACTTGCTGGGAAACGGGCGCAATGCTCACGGATGATATGGTAGAATTGCCCGCAGGATTGCTGAAAATTGCCCGATCGCTCAAATTGCCGATCGTGCCACCCAAATGCAAAGTCAATTTGCCCGATTTAGATCGCTTGCAAAAGGCAATATCCCACGAAGAAAGCGCTGGTTTTAAGGACTTACAAGGGCAACAGTTCCGGTTTAGCGAGTTTTTGCACCTAAATTTGAGTCAAACGCCGATCGTGCTCACTGCGGGCGATCGTACACAGTGGCAACAACTAGCCAAAGACTTCGCCAGCTACTCCCAAGTCAGCCCAAGTCAGCGCAAATTTATCATCGAAAAAGCTGGCACTTTCTTAGGTAGCATTCAACAATTTTATAGTGAATCGTTGCAACCAAATCATATCCAAGCTACCTTCGATCGCCTAGTCAAAGAATTGCTGCACAGTATCCTCGCCAATGCCCGTCAGTGCGTGGTTCCCCTGAAAACCGAAACCGAACAGCAGCTTATCAAACAGCAACAATTATTAGATAAAATCGGTCAAACCTTGAGCCAGCAGCAAATATCCGCCGCTAAACTTCAGGTAGAAACAGCACAGCAAGAGGCGAACTTAAAAATTAGCGAAGTTACTAACTTGTTGCAAGCAATTGTCCAACAGCCAAATGTACCTGAAAAATTGCGATTTTTATCCGAACAATATCTCGCCCAAAAATCGAATATTTGGGAGCAACCGCAGCAGTTTGTCAAGCAAGTTGAGGCTTGGAAAGCAAGCGCGATTCAGCTTGAAAAATCAATTGCTGACTTAGATCCTTTTGGGGTTTTGGAGACAATCAAAAACACTCTTGACGAGCATTTATCCCCGCTGCAAATTGCGGCTGCAACTTCGCAGCAAAAACTCGCCGAACTTCAAAAAGAATTGAGCGAAATTACCGCTCAACTGCAACAGCAGCAACCAACAGCAGCATTACTTGTTGAGAGAAATTGGTGGGAGTCAGCATGGCAAACTATCCCGACTCAATATCAGCCAGAAGTTCCGAATACAGGATTATTCAGCGTAGCTTTTTTAAGCAAAATTAAGCGTCTCTTCAAAACTTGGCAACGGAAATTAGAACAAGAAGAAACAGCACTAAATCGCTCTCAAAAGTTTGTTACAGATTGGATTCAAAAACTCCGCAATCCATCAGAAAAAGACCGCAACGATTTAAAGCAAATTTATATTGACAATGCCAACGTAATCGGCATTACTTGCGTGCAAGCTGCAAGTTTCGATTTTACTAAAAACTTTCCCAGCTTTGATGCAGTCATCATTGACGAAGTTAGCAAATGCACTCCCCCAGAGTTATTAATTCCCGCTTTGAAAGGCAGAAAGTTAGTATTAGTGGGCGATCACCGGCAATTGCCGCCGATGTTTAATCAAAGTACGATCGACGATATTGCCGAAGACATCGGCTGTACCGGAGACGAACTTAGCTTCATAAAAGAATCTTTGTTCAAAGTGTTGTTTGAAAGTGCCAGCGACAGCATCAAAAAAATGCTGACAACTCAATACCGAATGCACCCGCAAATCATGGGCGCTATCAATCAGTTTTACCAGCAAAAACTCAACTGTGGCATTCAGGAAGCTGACACCAAGCGCGCCCACAACCTAGCAGGTAGAATCATTCAAGAAAATAATCACATTCTGTGGGTAAAAACGCCCATCGGACAAGGATTTGAAGAGGAAAAACAGGGTACTTCCCGGTTGAATGTCAAGGAGATTGATGCGATCGAGCGTTTGTGCGAACAAATGGAGATAGCTTGGCAGCCCAAAGTTGCCGACGGTGAACTGCCCAAAGAAATAGGGATTATCACTTTTTACGGCGCTCAATTGAATGCAATTAAAGACAGAATCGAACCAGAAAGATTCCCTTCTTTGAGCATCCGCACTGGTACGGTTGACATATTCCAAGGCATGGAAAGACCTGTAATTATTGTTAGCACAGTGTGTAATAATATTAGAGGCGATATTGGATTTGCTAAGGAACCGGAACGGGTGAATGTGGCATTTTCCCGCGCTCAAGAATTGCTGATTGTTGTCGGATGCCACGATTTATTTACCCAACAAACAGGTACTGTGGGAAAAATGTATCAGGAAGTTTCAAAAACGGTGCGTCACTGCGGAGGTTTTGTAGATGTTTCTAGCGTCCTCAACTAAACCAATAGACTCGAATTTAAGTTCGCTAGCCGAACAAATTGAGCAACAAAATCCGGGTTTGTCAGTGTTGGCGGCGCGTCAATTCAGCTTTGCAATCCGGCAAACTCCGCTGGAGGTGGCGGTTAGCGAACCGCGCGAGTTTAACGTGTTGGAAGAGTTCATTTTGCGGGCGGGTGTTGAGTTTGAACCTGCGCCAACTTTGAAGGAATTGGCGGATTTGCTGGGGTTGGATGAGATTTTTGTGAAGACTACGGCGGCGACTCTGGTTAGTTTGGAAAGCTTGGAGGTGGCTGAAAATGGGCAAATTGCGATCGCCCCGCAAGGTAGAGATTTTTTCGAGAAAGGTGCGGTTAGTCGATCGCAAATTCAATCAATTTACGCCATTTCCGATCCTTTAAATCAAACTCTTACCTTTAAATTCGATGCTTTACCCCCAGAATCGCTCAACTTACCCGATTTAGCAGATATAGTATCCCTCGAACATAAAATTAGCGACCTTGCGAATTTAAGTCTAGCAGAAATCCAGCCGTTAATTCAAGATTCCGGCTTAGGAATTCACGCCCCACAAAACGGCAAAATTGTCTCTGCTTGCGATGTCGTCGGCGATGATTTAGATATTTGGCAAACAGTCTCGATTTTTGTGTTGCTAGATGCTATCGAAAATAAAACTACTATTCAAGTTCGACAGGGAAAGCAAATATTAGAAACAGCTTCAAACAGACTCAACGAACTTGAATCTCAGCAAAAACTTTCCTTGAACGACTTGTGTTGTAAAGTAACCCCAGACATCGCACAGCAAGAGTCAGAGACAATCCCCGTCCCGAAAACTCCTAAAAAGCCATCTAAGAAGAAACTGAAGGAAACGATATGATGAGGACTAAAGTCCTGATTACGAACTGATTGGTAGTAAGGACTAAAGTCCTGATTAACTGATTTCTTGCACGATTCTCAATTACTTGTTTAGGAACGGGCAAGATGCCCGTTCCACAAAACTTGATTTTATTGTGGAACGGGCATCTTGCCCGTTCTTGACAATAGTGTAACATATAAGTATTAACCAACAAATGAGGTAATTGTGCAATGGACAAACTAGCTCAATATCGTCAATCCGTTTAGAGATTAATGAGCCGTTATGCCGAAGATGATGTTTCAGATGATGAAGTCGAAGTGCAACTAATCTTAGACACAGAACGAGATCATTATCAGTGGATGAATGTCGGCTGGGAACACTTAACCCGGATTTATCGAAGCATCATTCACATTGACATCAAAGATGAAAAAATCTGGCTTCAGCAAAATTTGACAGACCAAAATCCTGCGGAGGAATTAGTTGAAATGGGAGTACCGAGAGAGGATATTATTTTGGGATTGCAACCCCCCTACAAACGGCAGTATACTGATTACGGTGTAGCGTAAAAAGTCCAGATAAAAAAACACAATACTCAGATTCCCAACTTCTTGAAGAAGTCGGGGCTCTAATTTCCCCTACTAAGTCTTAACGGATTTCAGCATCTGCAAAGTAGCCGCGGCGTAATTCCGCTTTGCAGAATTATCGAAAGCAAACCGATTGCCGATTTCGTTAATAGCGGCAGCCACAGAACAATAAGCAGACATTTGAGTAATAATAGAAGCAGCGCAATAATTCTGAGTGTCTGAAAAAGTTTTATACCGCTCTTTAACAACTAAATTCGGCTGAATTCCCGCCGACAAACCAAATTCCGCCGCTGTTGGCAGCACCGCCATCAATTCAGCGCGATTGACGGGCTGGGTAGGTTTAAAAGTTCCATCTTGATATTAGCTAACTATCTTGTTGTTCCGCCCCCATAGAAGTTTTTCGGCACTCCAACGGGAAATATCAATGTCGCCAAATGGACGGATAGAAACATGGCTAGGAAAGGTGATATTAGCACCTTGTATTTATTTCAAAGATTCCCCAACTAAAGATACCAATTGCTCTCTGCTAACAGCAAGTTGCGGCCCCAAAGCATTATTTTGATAAAACCGGGCTACAAACCCAAGGCCCACAGCTTCTTTAATTTTGGAAGCGTAGATATTATAGGTAGCTATCTCCGAATTGTAGAAAAGCCAGTATTGCCTACGGTATTGGTATTTCCTGCGGTATTGGCTGCGGTATTGGTATTTCCTGCGGTATTGGCTGCGGTATTGGCTGCGGTATTGGCTGCGGTTGCGGTATTGGTAATGGCTGCGGTATTGGCTGCGGTATTGGCTGCGGTATTGGTATTGGTATTGGTATTGGCTGCGGTATTGGCTGCGGTAATACTGTAGGTATTGGCTGCGGTATTGCTTCGGTATTGCCTCCGGTATTGCCTCCGGTATTGCCAATTTCTCCCGGTGCGGATTGATTGGTAGTGAAATAAAAGTGGCCTAATGTGCGACCTTGGTAAGCTCTTTTACTCAAGCGCCAAGCAGGATCGAGACTGATTTTCATGAAGTCGTTAACATCGCCGTTTGTGCGACCGATAATCACCGATTTACCTTGGTAATCTACCGGAGTTCCCATTAGTAGAACATTGCCATCAACAGTTTCCAAGCTTAGGGTGTATTTTAATGCTAAATCGGTGCCGGCCATACGAATTGAAAAGCCGTTGCTGTCAGTGGCGCGGCCACAAATACCGGTAAAATCAAAAGTAACTAATAACGGAGCGACTTTCACGGGATTAGAGCCACTTTCGCTCCAGCATTGTCGCTTGTCAGATACTTGTTCTAAAATTAGCAATTGGTAGCCACCGTAAGGGCGGGGTTGGGCGACGACAATTACTCGGTCTTGGCTAATTTCGGTTTCGTCAAAAGTAAATGCTTTAGCCGAACCGATCGCGCCAAGTGTTAAAATTGCTGAACCTGCCAGTGCGGCCACTGTTCGTACAAGTGAATGTTTCATGATTTTTCCCTATTGGCTCCTTATTGTGATGAGACTTATCTAGAATATAAAAAATTCGCCCTCTTCCAACAACAAGATAGAATTTTAGCATCTCTTGTTCCGGTGGTACCAAGTGCGATCGATCGCCGATCGTCACATTGGTTCGTAGTGACAACTTAAAGTCCGAGCCAATTTTTATGAGGACTTTAGTCCTGACTACAAAGTTATAACCGTTATTTTAGCCAGAAACTTGATAAGCTATTCGACCTCTAAATTGTATTTTCCGGGGGGCGGGACGCCCACTCCACAAGAATTTGATGGGACTTGACAGTAAATTTTAGATGGGCCTGGGCTTATTACTTGCGGGAAACGATCGCACTATTGAGCAAAAAAACGGTGCGTTACACTCTTGTTAACGCACCCTAAAACAAACATTCAAAAAGCGCTTTTCCTGTCTAGCGGAACATACTGCTAACAGAACTATCTTCGTGAATCCGCCAAATAGTTTCTCCGAGCAAATTCGCTACCGAAAGCACCGTCAACTGCTTAAAACGGTTCTCTTCCGGCACAGGAATTGTATTCGTAACAATTACCTCTTCCAAAACCCCGCTCGACAAACGCTCGATCGCCGGAGGCGAAAACACCGCATGAGTAGCACAAGCATAAACCTGCCTCGCACCCTCGCGGCGCAACAATCGGGCGCCTTCAGAAATCGTGCCGGCAGTATCGATCATGTCGTCCACCAACACAGCAGTTTTGCCCCTGACATCACCGATCAGATTCATCACTTCTGCCACGTTGTGAGCTTGGCGGCGCTTGTCAATAATTGCCAGGGGAGCATCACCAAGCTTTTTGGCAAAAGCTCTCGCCCTAGCGACTCCGCCAACATCCGGCGAAACCACAACAATATCCGTCAATTGCTTGCTCGCCAGATAATCCAAAAGCACCGGCGAACCGTAAACGTGATCGAAAGGAATGTCAAAATAACCTTGTATCTGAGCTGAGTGCAAATCCATCGCCAAAACGCGACCGGCCCCAGCTTCTGTAATCAAATTAGCCACTAATTTTGCAGTAATCGACTCTCTTCCGGCCGTTTTGCGGTCAGCCCTAGCATATCCGTAATAGGGAATGACAGCAGTAATTTGTCTGGCCGAAGCGCGGCGACAAGCATCGATCATAATTAACAATTCCATGAGGCGATCGTTTACCGGACAGCAAGTTGGCTGAATCAAGTAAACATCGCAACCCCGAATCGATTCTTGAATTTGAACGTAGAGTTCCCCATCAGCAAACCGCTTGCGAACCATCGGCCCCAAATCTATCCCCAGATAGCGAGCCACCTCTTGGGCGAGGGGAACATTAGCAGAACCGGAGAACAGCCGCAGACGGTCATGAGCGGAAACCGGCGGCTCGGGAAGCGGAAGCGGTAAAGTAGCAGAACGGATCACAGCAGGCCTCTTGCAGGACGTTTATTCCATCGCTATCTTACCATCTGAAACTAGAAATATTCAGCCACTTCTTAGAGAGATTTAACTTTCGAGGCGGTCACAAGTGTTAAGTTAGGCGAACTGAATAGGACTTGCAGAAATATGTCTGATAAACCGGGTTTCTAGCCCACATTCCGCACCCTCAACGGTCACAATCGGTTTTTACTTATTTTTATCTACCCATAAAAGTATGAATTATACTTGGATACCGTACATTAACGGATAAAAAATTTTTAAAGGCATAATTTATTACTTTAAAGATAGAGTTTTATGCGTAATTATGCTGTGTGACACCCCAGGGTGTGGAATGTGGGATCTAGCGAGATATACTGGCAAAAGTACCGCACTTCTGCCCCTACGTCTAAAAATTCTGGCGTGAGTCAATTTGGGGTCGAGGCGGGAAGTGCAGCCACCCAAAATTTAGTCGAAGACCGAAGGCATCCGGGTTTAATGCGATAAAAATGCCACCAACAGGCAATAAACTTGAAAAATACTGTAAAAAAAGTTAAGAATCGGGATCGCACTCCAGATTTTTGAGAACGGCAAAGCAAGGTAGAAATCGATGAGCTTAAGAGAACGCATTGACGCAGAAATCAAAGCAGCCATGAAGTCCAAGGACAAAGTTCGCTTGGAAACAGTTCGCGGCATCAAGAAATTTATTCTCGAAAAAGAAGTCAGCCTTCGTCCCTCCGGCCAAGACACGCTGACAGAAGCTCAAGAAATGGAAATTTTGATGCAAATAGCCAAACAGCGCCGGGATTCGATCGAACAATACCGCAAAGGTGGCCGCGAAGATTTAGTCGCACAAGAGGAGGCAGAGTTAGCAATTGTTGAAGAGTATTTGCCGGCGCAGATGTCAGACGAAGAGGTGAGTCAAGTCGTTGACGAAGTGATTGCTTCGGTTGGCGCTACTTCTGCAAAAGATATGGGCAAGGTGATGGGCAAGGCAATGCAGCAGCTTAAGGGCAAAGCAGACGGTAACAGAATTCAAGACATGGTGAAAGCAAAGCTTAACAGTTGACTGTTGACTGTTGACTGTTGACAGCAGTCATCACGAAGAATGTAGCAGCAAATCTGGTGGGGTTTCCCTTTGCGCTCGCCCAAAAAAACCGCAACTATGGGGCAAACCCCTCCAGGGGAACCCCTGATTGTCGATCGCCCGCAAGCGCCTAATTTCTCAAAGTTGCTCAAAAAGAAGTAAAATGCTAACTTTCATCGGGACTGGGAACTACAGACAGTGAAGTACGATCTTGAGCATTAAAGATTTAACATTCTAAGTCTGCCAGCGATCGTCTATTTTTTAACAGTTTCTACTTAAACTTATGCAGCCACCTATTGCTATTGGAACTCTCCTACAAAACCGCTACCGCTTGGTGAATATTTTAGGTCAAGGAGGATTTGGCCGGACTTATTTAGTAGAAGATTTGGGACGGTTTCAAGAACGCTGCGCCCTGAAGGAATTGATTCCGGTGCAAAGCGGGCCTTACGTTTTGGAAAAATCGAAGGAATTGTTTCAAAGAGAGGCGGCAATACTTTACCAAATTGGGCACCCGCAAATTCCCCAGTTTCGGGCAATATTTGAAGAAAACCAGCGTTTGTTTTTAGTCCAGGATTACGTGGAAGGGATGACTTACCGCGAACTGCTGCTCGATCGAACTTCAAATGGTCGCACCTTCACCGAAGCCGAAGTCTTGGTATTTATCCGGCAAATGCTGCCGGTACTAGCTCACATCCACGCCCGCGGCATCATCCACCGCGACATCTCCCCAGAAAATATAATTCGGCGGGAAAACGACCAGTTGCCGGTGCTGATTGACTTTGGAGTGGTGAAGGAACTCGCCACCAAAGTCCAGTCTCCCGAAGGAACAGCCCACGCGACAACTGTCGGTAAAATCGGCTACGCGCCGATGGAACAGTTGCAAAGCGGGCGGGCAACAGCCAGCAGCGACCTCTACGCTTTAGCTGTAACAGCGATCGTCCTGCTGACAGGCAAAGAACCGCAGGAATTGCTCGATCAAACAACGCTGCAGTGGAATTGGCAGCAGCAAGTGCAGGTGAGCACGGGTTTGGCTTTGGTGCTGAATCGGATGTTGAATCGCTCTCCGGGCGATCGATATCAATCTGTCAGCGAAGTCGCCCAAGCACTCGACGGCCAAACTAATCCTAAACCTAACCCGCCAACTGTACCGCCCGCGCCAGCAGTAGTAGGGCCGACAAACCCTTCGCTAATAGCAACGGTGGCCGTGGGCAGACCGCCGGAGCCCGCCGCCCAGAGTTCCCACCCGCCAAACCAGCCAGACCCGTTAATTGAGCCTGCTGGTGGCACTTTTTGGGACAATCCCATCGCTGCGATCGGACTGCTGGCGGGCTTAGTAATCTTGACGGGCTTCGGTTCCTGGGCTTTAGTCGGCTCATTTCTCAACAATTCGCGCCCCAAACCGACTCCGACAGCGCCAGCACTTACAAGTCCGACGCCGACACTAACTCCCATACCAAACCCGCTACCTTTACCAACCCCAAGCCCGCAACCTTTGCCAACCCCAAGCCCACAACCTTTGCCAACCCCAAGCCCACAACCTTTGCCAACCCCAAGCCCACAACCTTTGCCGGAACCAAGCCCAGAACCTTTGCCAACCCCAAGCCTAGAACCTTTGCCGGAACCAAGCCCAGAACCTTTGCCGGAACCAAGCCCAGAACCAAGCCCAGCGCCAACTCCGACACCCAAACCGACGCCAACGCCGACTCCGAAACCGACGCCCAAACCGACTCCGAAACCGACGCCCAAACCGACGCCCGCACCAACTCCCGCACCCAAACCAACACCCGCGCCGTCGCCAACACCAGCACCAACTCCCGCACCAACACCGGAACCTGCCCCAACTCCAGCACCAACACCGGAACCTGCCCCAACTCCAGCACCGTCGCCGGAACCTGCACCAACGCCCGCACCGTCGCCGTCGCCAGAACCGTCGCCGGAACCTGCCCCAACTCCCGCACCGTCGCCAGGACTCTAAACTTCTGGCAAAATTCCCCTAGACTGAGGTTGAGGCCAATTACTTGTTAGCTATTTGCCAATGAACTCGCTGCTAATTGCTGGAACTGATACCGACGCGGGCAAAACTGTTTTGACCAGCGCTCTGGCTGCTTATTGGCAAATGTATTTTCCCGATCGCAGTTTGGGAATTATGAAACTCATGCAAACGGGAACGGGCGATCGCGAACTCTACACCCGTTTGTTTGCCCTCGACCAATCCCCCGAAGAACTCAATCCGCTGCACTTTGATGCGCCACTAGCACCACCAATTGCGGCCGAACGGGAGGGGAGACGTATCGAACTCGAAAAGGTCTGGGCGGCTTGGCAAAGCCTCTCGGAGCGCAAGGATTTTGTATTGGTGGAAGCTTTGGGAGGACTCGGTTCGCCTGTAACGTGGGAACTGACTGTGGCCGATATTGCCAGGGATTGGCGGCTGAGGGGGGTTTTGGTAGTACCTGTGAGGTTGGGGGCGATCGGGCAAGCTGTGGCGAATGTTGCTCTCGCCAGACACACTGGTTTTAAGCTGAGAGGAATTGTGCTTAATTGCGTTAAAGCTTATTCTGAACAAGAAATTGCCGATCTAGCGCCCGTTGATTTGATCCAGTCGCTGACTCAAATACCTGTGTTGGGTATTTTGCCGCATTTAGATGACCCGACTGACCTTGCTAAATTAGCTAAAGTTGCTTCAGATTTAGATTTAGAGCGCTTACTGCCAGGGGTTAATTTAGTTGCTCAGACTTCTAAATAACCCTATTCTAAACACCTCTCTTTCTCATTCTTCTCTTCCTCTGCGTACTCTGCGCCCTCTGCGGTTCATAAAAAAAATCTCCGGCCCAACTGGGATAGGATTGAAGAAGATTTTATTTTAACCACAAAGACCGCAGAGACCGCAGAGAAAGAGCAGAGAGAGTTTCACAACTTATTCTGGGTTGCTATAATTAGTGATTACCATTTATTAAGTGATTAAATCTAAAACCTAATCAAAAAAAAGGAGAATAAAAAATGGTTTCTACTTTACCGAATTTAACCTCTGTCGATTTATCTCAATTGCGGCTGGAAATTAGAAATTTGCAGCCTCAGCTAGTCGAATGGCGTCGCCTTTTGCACCAAAAGCCGGAGTTGAGTTTTGATGAAAATTTAACGGCGCAGTTTATCTCGCAAAAGTTGCACGAATGGGGCATTGATCATGAAACTAATATTGCTAAAACTGGTATTGTCGCCACTATAGACAGCGGCAAACCGGGGCGGGTTTTGGCAATTCGAGCTGATATGGATGCTTTGCCTATTCAAGAAGAAAATGAGGTGGATTATCGATCGCAGCATGATGGAATTATGCACGCTTGCGGCCACGACGGCCACACTGCGATCGCCCTCGGTACTGTTTGTTATCTGGCCAAGCACAAACACAGCTTTTCGGGTAAAGTAAAATTTATCTTTCAGCCCGCTGAAGAAGGGCCAGGGGGCGCAAAACCGATGATTGAAGCGGGAGTTTTGAAGAATCCTGATGTTGATGCGATCGTCGGCTTGCATTTGTGGAACAATCTACCTTTAGGCACTGTAGGCGTCCGCAGCGGCGCTTTGATGGCTGCTGTGGAAGTTTTTGACTGCACGATTTTTGGCCAAGGTGGGCACGGCGCAATGCCACATCAGACTGTGGACTCGATCGTAGTTACAGCCCAAATTGTCAGCGCTTTACAGGCAATTGTCGCGCGAAACATTGACCCGATCGACTCAGCGGTAGTAACTGTCGGCAAATTCCACGCAGGCCACACCCACAACGTCATTGCCGATACCGCTCAAATCGGTGGCACGGTGCGCTATTTCAATCCTGCATATCAAGGTTATTTTGCAAAGCGAATCGAGCAAGTAATTGCCGGAATTTGTCAGAGTCACGGGGCCAATTACCAATTAGATTATTGTTCGCTTTATCCGCCAGTTATTAATGATTCGAGAATCGCTGAATTGGTGCGTGGCGTAGCAGAATCGGTGGTAGAAACTCCTGCAGGAATCGTTCCAGAATGTCAAACAATGGGCGGCGAGGATATGTCGTTCTTTTTGCAAGAAGTCCCAGGTTGCTATTTCTTTTTGGGTTCAGCAAATCTAGAGAAAAACTTGGCTTACCCGCACCATCACCCGCGTTTTGATTTTGATGAAACTGCGTTGGGGATGGGTGTAGAAATGTTTGTGCGGTGTGTCGAAAATTTTTGTGTGATGTGATACGGAATCCGGTTGTCATAGGTCTGTTATAATTGCTGAAAAAATCGAGCAAAAATAGCCATGCCAAAAAAAGTCG
>NZ_JAUBQW010000057.1:0-36323 GCF_036701485.1 Microcoleus sp. Pol11C3
TTTAATAATTTTAGGAATCGCGTATTAGCTTGCTTTTGTGATTAGATAAACTTATAACCATAAGTTCAGGAGAGCCAAAGAATCAGATTTAATGATCCCTCGCTATGAGATTTCAAGCGTTTGAGGGACTTCTTCACCACCTTGACAGGGATGGATGGGTTCTGACACCAAATGCCCTACTAAACTCTAATACAAAGTTCGGCAGTATCAAGAAATACAGGAGATAGAAAAATAAAATTTTGATAAAATATTAAAAAAATCTTTATTTTTGCCATGTTATGTTCTATCATTCCTTAAAATATGAAGCTAGAGCTTAATTTTGGAGTCTTCAAGGAAATTTAAGTATGTCTAATAATACCAATCAAAATTTGAATACTGATACTTCCGAAAATCAAGAACTAACTCCCGATGAAATTAGAACAGTTTTAAAACCACTTTTTGAAGAGTTTAACCAAGTACTTCAAAAATATGGATTGAAAGATGTTGAGGTGGTTAATTTTACTACCATTGTTTCATCAAAGGTATTTAGAGAAGCAACAGACTCATCGCAAACTATCTTGGACGAATATAATGACATCTTGAGAAAAACAGTTTTTAGTGATATCTATAAAGATTTAGAGATAATTGATTTCACCATAGCTGCTACATCACTCGTTAGACAAAAAAAAAGAAAAGAAGCTTTTGCTGAAATTGCTGAAATTAGAGATAGAGATGAGAGAACAGAGCCAATTACAATAAGAGAGCCAATTACAGATGAGGAAAGAAAGCAACTTCTTTTACGTCTGAAAGATAAGCAAGAAAAGTTGGAATGCGCCTGTACCAATATCCATGGTTGTACACAATGCCCAGAAAATTTGGATTCAAAACTGATTAAGTAGCCATCCTAAACTGCCTACGCTAGGATACAGTTTAAGATGGCTACTTACTTTGATCGAAAGCCGGAATGTACTGCTGACAAGTTTTCTTAGCTGCTTGCGTCGAATCGTTCTTAGGCTGAATGAAGATAAGATGTTTCTGCAATTGCTTACAGGCTATTTCAAGCGGAATTTGCCAGGAAAGCAACCAAGAAACTGGCCACCAACTAATTGTATTTTCACTGCCGCTAACAATCCACTTACTATCAGGACTGAAAGCAACTGACTTGACCGATGCTTTGTATACTTTTAGAGGTTGTCCAATCAGATGACCTGTATTAGCATCCCACAGGCGAATGGTCTTATCCTGGCTGCCACTCATAATCCACTTACCATTTGAACTGAAAGCAAGGGAAGTAATGGTACCTTGATGTCCTTTTAGAGGCTGTCCAATCGGCTGACCTGTAGTAGCATCCCACAAGTGAATAGTCTTATCACTACCACCACTAGCAACACGCTGGCCATCAGGACTAAAGACAACCGAATAGACCTGACTTAAATGTTCTTTGAGAGGTTGCCCAATCGACTGACCTGTAGTGGCATCCCACAAGCGAATCGTATTATCGTCACTACCACTGGCAACACGCTGGCCATCAGGACTAAAAGCAACAGACCAGACAGCTTTTTGATGTCCCGTTAAGGGTTTTCCAAGTGGCTGACCTGTAGTGGCATCCCACAAGCGAATCGTATTATCGTCACTACCACTGACAACACGCTGGCCATCAGGACTAAAAGCAACAGAGAAAACTGCTTTTTGATGTCCCGTTAGGGGTTTTCCAAGTGGCTGACCTGTAGTGGCATCCCACAAGCGAATCGTATTATCGTCACTACCACTGACAATACGCTTGCCATCAGGACTAAAGGCAACTGAATAGATCTGGCTTAAATGTCCCGTTAGGGGTTTTCCCAGTGGCTGACCTGTAGTGACAGCCCACAGGCGAATCGTACCGTCCTGGTGTCCGCTGGCAACCCGCTTGCTATGAGGGCTGAAAGCCACGGAATTAATCAATTCCTTAGATTCCCCAACGATCGGATTCATGGTGACAAACCAGAGGCGGATCGTCTTGTCAAGGCTACCACTGACAATGCGCTTGCCATCAGGGCTGAACGCTACAGAATAGACAGCTTCCTGATGTCCTGTTAGGGGTTGTCCAATCGGCTGACCTGTGGCATCCCACAGGCGGATTGTCTTGTCAAGGCTACCACTAACTATTTGCTTGCCATCAGGGCTGAACGCTACAGAAGAGACAGCTTCCTGATGTCCTGTTATGGGTTGCCCAATGGACTGACCTGTGGTGACATCCCATAAGCGAATAGTGTTATCGCCACTACCACTGACAATGCGCTTGCCATCAGGGCTGAAAGCTACAGAATAGACAGTTTTTTGATGTCCTGTTAGGGGTTGTGCAATGGGTTGACCTGTGGCATTCCAGAGGCGAATCATCTTGTCACTACTACCACTGACAATCCGCTTGCCATCACGACTGAACGCTACAGAAGTGACCCGCTCTTTGTGCCCACGAAGGGGTTGTGCAATGGGTTGACCTGTATTAGTATCCCAGAGGCGAATTGTCTTGTCCCAACTTCCACTGGCAATGCGCTTACCATCAGGGCTGAAAGCTACTGAACTGATAGATTCTCCATGTCCCTCTAGGGGTTTTCCAAGTGGCTGACCTGTAGTGGCATCCCACAGGCGAATCGTATTATCGTCACTACCACTGACAATACGCTTGCCATCAGGACTGATAGCTACCGAAGTCACTCCAGCTTTATGTCCCTTTAGGGGTCTTCCAAGTGGCTGACCTGTAGTGGCATCCCACAAGCGAATCGTCTTGTCACTACTACCACTAACAATGCGGTTGCCATCAGGACTGATAGCTATCGACTTCACCTGACTTTTATATTGCAAGCGATTGAATTCCCGGCTAACGAAAATCGCATCTAGTAAACTGTCACGAGTATAATTATCAAGAAATTGGGGAAATTGAACAAAGGTTGACTTACCTAAACCAACAGCAGCAATAGCATTGACAAGTGCCTCAACAGGCTGATTTGCAGCTAGCAAAGCTTTAGAAGTTGCTGCTAGTTGTTCCACTTGCTGACGTTGGGCTTGTTGAAGCTGATAGAGGGCAAATCCAGCCAACATCATTGCTACAGATGAAAAGCCACTTAGTCCGATAATTGTCAGTCGCCGTCGGCGTTGCCGTTCCTGTCTCTCTCTATCCGTTTCTTTTACGCTAACCTGAATAAAATCTCGTTCTTCCTGCGTCATTTCATCTGCACGTTGACGCAACCACTCTTCCGCTACAGTCAACCGCGCACCCCGCAACAACCCTTCAGCATCATGGTTGTTATTTTTCCACTCCCGTAACCCCATCTTCAGTCGTTCTTGCCAAGTCCGAAACTGACGGTTAGCATTCATCCACTCGCGCAGAGTACCCCATTCTCGAATCAGCGCTTCATGCACTACCTCTACCGTATCTTCCTGTTCAAGCCGTCCCGTCACTACCAATCTTGCTTGATATCCCGCTAAATAACTGACCAAATTCCAATTATCTTCCCCCACTTCCGCACGGGTAGCAACGCGCCTGGTATCTTCCGTTCCTTCCCCCGGACGCACTAATTGCACAAAAATTCGCTGCGCCTGCTTTTTCTCTGTTTCATTCAGTTTTTGATAAACCTGTTCGGCATGATTGGCAATGGCTTTTTTTACCCCGCCAATTTCTTCATAAGCTTTGTGAGTTAACTCTCGGTTGATTTGCTTTTCCCACAAGCGAGTTAGGGCAAATTCTAATAACGGTAAATTCCCCGGTTCTTGCCCCACATCATCAAGAATGCGTTGGGTTAATTGCGGTTCTAACTGTACTTCCAATTTTTGAGCAGGTAATTCAATAGCTGCCTGTAATTCGTCCCCCTTCATGGAACTGAGTAACTGGGGTGTATATTCTTGCAAAGCATCCCGAAACGGACGATAAGAAAGGATGTAACCGTAAAAATCAGCCCGTAAAGTCAAAACTAAAGTAATATTTTCTTGAGCAATCGCCGTTAGCAACTCATCAGCAAAACGCTCCTGTTCTTCCTTCACCTGACAAAGGGTGTACAGTTCCTCAAATTGGTCTGCAACTAACAACAATCGTTTACCCGGGTTACGCTCTAAAATGCGAGATACAACTTGTTGTAAAGTGATTCTCCCATTTTTGAAATCGCCGGCTAATCCCACCGCTTCCCGCAGTTGTTGAGTTTCACCTGCTTCTGGTTCTAATTGCCGCACCAAGGCAGAAGCTAACGACTCAAAGGGTTCTTTTCCCGGACGGAAAGATTCAATTAACCAGTTTCCCTCTTTTCGCAAGTGGGGAATTAAACCCGCATATACCACAGAAGACTTTCCACTTCCACTTGGCCCAACTACCGCTACCAGTGGTTGTTTGTGAGTTACTTCCACTAACTTATTTACAAACTTTTCTTGTCCAAAAAAGAAGTCGGCATCTTCTTCTTTAAATGCAGACAATCCTTGGTAAGGGTTAGGCGGAATCACATCTTCAAAAGCAATTATACCGTCATCAATCGGAGCATCTATTAAGTTCTTTTTCTTAAAAACAGGAGTTTCATGCTCTAGGAAACTCATCATCTGCGAACGCCCTAAATCGTAGGCTTCTTCAATTTCATATCCTGCGGCAATCCCATCATAAAATGCCACCGCAAAGGCGACGGCTGCTTTATCACCCACGGCTCTATTCATGCCAACTACATAATTAACGTATTGGCTAATTGCATCAGCTTGTACTTCCGAATAACAAGCATTGAGAATTACGCACTCTACCCCTTTTTTGGCAAATAATTTAAACATACTGGCGAGGGCATTTGTCTGCACTAGCGCCATTTTTCCAGTATCATCTTCTAGGACAATTCCATCTTCTCCCGCACCATGTCCGCAAAAGTGAACAATGTGCGGTTGATAGTCTAAGATAGCCCGGTAAAAGTCACGGGAACGGACTGCCCATTTTTGTTCTAATTTATACTGTTCTCGTTTGTTTGCCCTTCGCAATCCTTCGTCAATTTCCCGGATTTCTTGATCCAATCGCAAGGGAGCAGTGTTTTTGGGATTAGCTGCCAGAATCAGAATTGTTTTGACGCGGGCGTTATTACTCATAAGACACAGGAATGATAGGATAATTTTTCAACAGGCTAGACGGCTTTCCTGAGTTTTAGGTGATAATAAAAATAAAACTTCCCGTGGTACAGCCCGGAAAGCCTGCGTGAGCGAGACTACCGTTTCCACCACAAATCCAGAATAGCTCTTTATCCAAATTAAATGTATACTTATCAGGATTTTTTACATACCAGAGAAACTTTTAATTGCGAGGTGAAAAGAACTTGCTGCCCGCAACTCCCGCGCCGTAGTTCCAGACAACTTCTTGAATCAGATAAAAAGGCACTTTGTCCCAAAGCAGGTAGGAAATCGGAATTGCTTTTGCCCGATCGCGAATTGACAAATAACCTAAATTTAGCCAAAATGATCCTCGATCGAGCGTTACCCGGTAAACCTCCGCTATCCACTGCTCGCACCAGTTTAAATACTCATCTAACACCAAGCATTTTTCGTACTCTTTGCCGATGTTATAAGGCGGGCTGGTAACGGTTAAATCTACAAATTGATCCGGCAGCCGCTTCAATGCTTCCAAACAATCCATGTTATAAATTAAGCAATTAGGAGCTTTAAAGTACGGTTTACCTAAAATCTTCGCGATATCAGTCAAGCTCATGAAATATTTGGGAGAGTTTTTGTTGACAAGATGCAATAATTATAGTAAGTGAGTTTAAAAATATTGTCAAACTCATCTGGACTGGGGAATGCCCCTGCCGGAAACAAAAGGTTACAATCAAAAATAGATTCTATTTCGATAACATTACTGTTTATAGCTTGAACTTCTCAGTGCCCCACAACAACACCTCAACTCAATCCTTTCAATTTGACTCAATTGACAGCGCCCTGGCAGACCTGAAAGCAGGTCGCCCCCTGGTAGTAGTCGATGACGAAAATCGCGAAAACGAAGGCGATGTGATTTGTGCTGCCCAATTCGCCACCCCCGACAACATCAATTTCATGGCCGTGAACGCGCGGGGTTTGATTTGTCTGGCATTGAGTGGCGAAAGGCTCGATCGCCTGGAACTGCCCCTCATGGTCAGCAAAAACACCGACAACAACCAAACTGCCTTCACCGTCAGCATCGATGCAGTCAACGGCGTCAGTACCGGCATCTCCGCCGAAGACCGGGCGCGCACCATCCAAGTAGCCATCCACCCGGACACCAAACCTCAAGATTTGCGCCGTCCCGGTCACATTTTCCCCCTGCGGGCGATCGACGGTGGCGTCCTCAAACGCGCCGGTCACACCGAGGCCTCGGTTGACCTCGCCAGACTCGCGGGCCTGTATCCCAGCGGCGTCATCTGCGAAATTCAAAACCCCGACGGTTCCATGGCGAGGTTGCCCGAATTAATCGAGTACGCCAAAACCCACAACCTTAAAATAATCAGTATTGCTGACTTAATTAGCTACCGGCTCAAGCACGATCGATTCGTCCGCCGCGAAACCGTCGCCAAATTGCCCACCCAATTCGGCGAGTTTATGATTTACGCCTACCGCGACACCCAAGACAATTCAGAACACGTTGCTATTGTCAAGGGCGACCCGGCAGAATTTAAAGACAAACCCGTGATGGTGCGGGTGCATTCCGAATGCCTGACCGGCGATGCTTTGGGTTCCCTGCGGTGCGACTGCCGGATGCAACTGCAAGCGGCACTGAAAATGATCGAAAATGTCGGTTCCGGCGTCATAGTTTACTTGCGCCAAGAAGGTCGGGGCATTGGATTGGTAAATAAACTAAAAGCTTACTCGCTGCAAGATTTGGGATTCGATACCGTAGAAGCCAACGAACGGTTGGGATTTCCCGCCGACTTGCGGAACTACGGCGTCGGAGCACAAATGCTCAACGATTTGGGAGTTAAAAAAATTCGGTTGATTACCAACAACCCCCGCAAAATTGCAGGTTTGAAAGGTTACGGAATTGAAGTAGCCGATCGCGTCCCCTTACTCATTGAAGCCACAGATTACAACTCGATCTATCTGGCAACAAAAGCCGAAAAACTCGGTCATATGCTGCTGCAAACTTATTTAGTAACAGTGGCGATTCAGTGGAAAGAAACGAAGGAAGAAGGTAAAAGCCAGAAAGCAGAAGGAAAAGAGGAAGATTCTGCAATCCAAAATCGGTACGAACACCTCGAAAAACTGCGGCAGTTGGTAACAAGTCGCGATTTACTGCTGCAAGAAGAAGCGCGGCCGGTGGGAATAGCCCTGTTCGGAGAAGGCTCCCTTATAGTTCACCTCGGCTTCGATCAAGCCGGACTCGCAGCCCCCGATTGGTACAAAGATCCAAACCATCCTTACGTCAAGGCGATCGGCCAAATTTTGGGCGAAATCAGCACTGAGCCGAATTTGCAAACATTAGAATTCATGGTTTCCTCCGGTGGAGATCCGCTCAAAACCCTGCAAGTCCAGCTCGATCGCGAGACGTTCCTTTTGTCGGAATTAGTCGGAATTTGCGATCGGCTCGAACCTCAAAAAATCTACAGTTTTGCTCCTCTTGCCTGAAGGCAGAAGGTAGAAGCTAACCCCCCTACCCCAACAGGGGGGAAGGCAGAAGCCCAGAAAAACTGTGAATTTCAGAACAATACTTGTTGATACCAGCATCTTCCTTTCGTCAGAAAGCAGCAACCAATAAAAACAGTGAATAACAATGTTGATTGCAGTCTAACAAGTCGATGTAGCGAACACTTGAGAGAGAATCGTCGATGCACATTTATATTATTAAGCAGTATTAATAGTCATTAAATTATTCACTAGGACTTTTAGTTAATGTTAATTTTTTTAGACATTGATGGTGTACTTATTCCTGACAGAAGACAGGAAACATCGAATTTACAAACAGATATAATGAAATTTAATTCAGCTTGCCTTAATCACTTTGAAAATGTCCTTCGTTGCTATCCTAATGCGCGAGTAGTAATTTCATCATCCTGGCGTGAAATATTCCCCTTCGAGGTAATCACGCCATTATTTTCACCAGATCTCGCTATCCGTATTATCGGATTCACCCCTTTTCTCAACCCCAAAAATATTCACCAACACAAATATTTACGACACCAGGAAGTTCTTGAGTATCTTCGACAAAATCAAGAAGAAAACTCACCTTGGGTAGCCATTGACGATATTCCAGAACACTATCCACCAGATGCGCCAGTTGTGGCTATTGATGATTACAATGGTTTTGACCAGAACTCAGCAAAGGTACTTTCAGAATATCTAACTTGATTTCAAAGGTTAGGAAAAAAGTATCGGAATAGAGAGGGTGAATTTGACATGGAAATGAACGTTGGTGACTTTCTGCACCGACTCGATCTCAGGGGACAAGCACTTAAAGGCACCAACCTTGGCGGTGCGGAACTCCGGGGAGCCAACCTCCGAGGCACCGACCTCAAAGAAACCAACCTCAGCGACGCTATTCTCAGGTATGCAGACCTGATGGAAGCCGACCTCACCGGGGCTAATCTCAGCGGGGCGGATTTAGCTGAATCATTTCTCAATTTAGCTAACCTCACTAGAGCTGATTTGACTGGTGCTGTCCTCCGAGAAGCTAATCTCGTAGGAGCCGAACTCACAGGCGCCAACCTCAAACAAGCAAGTTTGATCAAGGCTAATTTAGTAGGAGCAAATCTCCAGGAAGCCAACTTAACCAGAGCCAACCTGAGCGGAGCCGATTTGCGCGGTTCTCAGTTGAGGGGCGCCATTTTAGACAAGGCCGTATACAACAACCGGACTATTTTTCCCGAGGGTATTGACCCGGGTGCATTGGGAGCACTTTTGCTAGCTCCCAATGCTTCGCTCCCCGGCTTAAATCTGGCTATGGTAGATTTGACCGAAGCCGATTTAAAAGGAGCAGATTTGCGGCGGACAAATTTATACAAAGCTATTTTATTTGGCGCCAAACTCGATCGGGCAAACTTAGCAGGAGCAAACCTCAGCGCAGCGGACTTGAGGGAAGCCAGTTTGAGTGGTACGATTTTGGAGAAAGCAGTTTATAGCAACAAAACATTGTTTTCCGAAGGCATTGACCCCGCTCTGGGCGGAGCTTATTTAATAGCTCCCAATGTATCACTGCCAGGAGTAAACTTAACCGGAGCCGATTTAAACGGGTCAGATTTAAGTGGAGCTAATTTGAGCGGTTCTAACTTAAGTTCGGTCAATCTCAAAAATGTAGACCTCAGCAGAGCTAGCTTAAAAAAAGCTTACCTCAAAGGTGCAAACTTGGAGGGAACAGATTTGAGAGGAGCTGATTTAAGCGGCGCAATTTTACACCAAGTAAACTTGAGTTCTGCTGACATCCGGGGTGTAGACTTAACAAGGGCAGACCTCAGTGGCGCTAATTTAAGGGATGCCGATTTAAGGGAGACAGATTTCACCGGAGCTAGTTTGCTATGCGCTAACTTGAGCGGGGCAGACTTGAGAGGTGTAGACTTGACAAAAGCTGACCTCAGCGGCGCGAATTTAAGGGAAGCTGACCTCAGAAAAGCAGATTTGATGAGAGTAAATTTGGAGGGAGCAGATTTAACTGATGTAGACTTGAGCGATGCTCATTTATTCCGAGTTAATTTCAGAGGTGCTAACCTCAAAGGTGCTAACCTCAAAGGCGCCACTTTAAAAGGCGTATTGTTGACCGACGCTTATTTAAGCGAAACTGATTTGACAGATCTATATCTGAGTCCGAGTTTTTTTGAATTGCCGCTAGAATCGGAATGGTAATTAGTGGAGTGTTAACAATCGAAAATCAACAATCAAAAATCGCCTAGCGAAAATTACTCGATTATTAACAATCTAAAATCTAAAATCTAAAATCTAAAATGGATCGACCGTTAGGCTCTGTTATTCAAGGTTCCCTGAGCAAGGGATTAGAAGTGCGACTGCACGCCGACGTTTCGGTGGAAGATATGAGGGTGGGGAAATTTCTAGTAGTGCGGGGGGTGCGATCGCACTTTTTCTGTATGCTCACCGACGTGTCTCTCGGAACTTCCAGCGCTCGCATTTTATCGAATCCTCCCAATCCCAACGACGATTTTCTTCTAGCAGTGCTAGCCGGTAGCAGCACCTACGGTACGATCGAACTGTCGCCGATGTTGATGTTGACGGCGGAAAAAGAAAAATCTCAAGCAATCTTCAATCCAACAGGTAACGGAGTCCCCGATAAAAAGTTGGCATTAGGCAATTTGGGTTCTTTTGAGGCACAAAGTGGCGCCGATATGGAACTGCTGCCGGTCAAAACTATTCCCAGCCACTTTTCCCAGGTATTTGATGCCAAAGAAACCGATTTTCGGGCAGTTTTTGGCTGGGAAGATGACCCGTACCGCCGCAACTTTGCGATCGGCAAACCGATTGACATGGACGTTGCTGTGTGCTTGGATTTAGACCGATTTGTGGAACGCAGCAACGGGGTTTTTGGCAAGTCGGGAACGGGAAAATCTTTTCTGACACGCTTGCTCTTGTCTGGAATTATTCGCAAGCAAGCTGCTGTTAATTTAATTTTTGATATGCACTCGGAGTACGGGTGGGAAGCTGTTTCGGAAGGGAAACAGTTCAGCACTGTTAAAGGTTTGCGGCAGTTGTTTCCCGATAAAATTCAGATTTATACCCTCGATCCAGAATCGACAAAACGTCGGGGAGTCCGCGACGCTCAAGAGTTGTTTTTGAGTTTCGAGGAAATTGAAGTGGAAGATATCTCGCTAGTGCAGCGGGAGTTGAATTTGTCGGAAGCTAGTATCGAAAATGCGATTATTTTGCGAAATGAGTTGGGCAAGGGTTGGATTAACAAGTTGCTGGAAATGACCAACGAAGATATCCAAATGTTTTGCGAAGAAAAGCGGGGGAATAAATCTTCGATTATGGCTTTGCAGCGGAAATTAGAGCGACTGAATGATTTGAAATACATTCGCAAACGCTGTCCGAAAAATTATGTAACAGAAGTTTTGCAGTGTTTGGATAGTGGCAAAAATGTAGTAATTGAGTTTGGTTCGCACTCGGATTTGCTGTCGTATATGTTAGCAGCAAATGTTATTACTCGCCGCATTCACGGAGCTTACGTGCGGAAAGCAGAGAAGTTTTTGCAGAGCAAAAATCCGTGCGATCGCCCGCAGCCGTTGGTGATTACCATTGAGGAAGCTCACCGCTTTCTCGATCCGGCGATCGTCCGATCGACTATTTTCGGTACGATCGCCAGAGAAATGCGAAAATACTTCGTAACCCTGCTAATTGTAGACCAGCGTCCCTCTGGTATCGACGGCGAGGTGATGTCGCAAGTCGGCACGCGGATCACAGCCTTGCTAAACGACGATAAAGACATCGATGCTATTTTTACGGGCGTTTCAGGAGGGCAGAGTTTGCGATCAGTTTTGGCCAAACTCGACTCCAAACAGCAAGCATTAGTTTTGGGACACGCCGTACCGATGCCCGTAGTCGTGCAAACTCGCCCCTACGACGAGCAATTCTACAGAGAAATTGGGGATATTGACTGGCAAGAAATGCCCGATGAACAAGTATTTGCCGAGGCAGAATCTGCTAAAATGGATTTGGGATTTTAGATTTACAACTGCTAGATTCATTACCGAACTTAGGCAAATGTTACTGTAAATTAGTCTTTGCGAACAATTGGCGATCGCTGGCAATGACAGAAATATCAGATTTTTGCCTCAGTTATAAACGAAAAAGTGCGATCGAACGTCAAAAAAATTAGGCCCCAGCTTTGAGTCAGAAGCTTTTCCCCTTTCACCCCCTCACCCCTCATCCCTAACTGCCCAAAATTTGCATAAGCTTAAACATGATGGAAATGATGAAGCCTTGTAGCACAATGAAAGTCAAACAGGGCAACAGCCAGCCTTTATACACCTTGTCGTTAGTCGTAGCAGAATTGGATTAGCATATTTAAATAAAAATGTCAATAAATATTTTAAACAGTTACTCGCATCTAATACGGCGATCGAGTTCGGTTATCTCGCATCTCAGCATCTAGGCAGCGAGAAAATTTCAAGCGATGATGGAACAGAGAGCAAAACAAAGCCCTCGAATTGCATGAGTCTGTTTGCATGAGTATTGTGAAGTTGAGTGGCAGTTAAAACTAACAGGGAATTCAAAACCTTAAGGAAAAATGTAGAATCTTGACCTTAAGACAGAGGTTTTTACCCTTTACGATCCTCAAAATTGGGAATAATATTGAGAAAACTAAACTCTTGCTCCACTTCGCCTTGAACTAGCCGTTAAAGCTAGGGAGCTAACAAAAATCGAGGGGGATTACTGGAAAATCCAGCACAAAAGTAATCCCAAACAAAAAGCTTCTACCGATCGTCACCGATAAACAGGAGGGGAAACATCCCCTTTGTCGCAGTCTTTATCCCACTTGCAAAAGTGGGACAGGGTATCACCAACTTTTTATCTGTTGTTACAAGGAGTGCAATACTCACCCATGTCCACCACAACCCCCAAAAACAAAACAGTGAAAGCCGATCGCATGGGCAGCCGGCCATACTCCTCAACGGATACGGTTCGTACCTATCTGCACGAGATCGGTCGCGTACCCCTGCTAACCCGAGAAGAAGAAATTGTTTTCGGGAAGCAGGTGCAGCAAATGATGAAATTAATCGAAGCAAAACAAGCACTTGCTAAAGAATGGCAGCGGGATCTGACTAATCAAGAGTGGGCGGCCGAAATGGAGTTGACCGAACCTGAACTTAGCCGGATCTTACAAATAGGGCGGCGGGCCAAGCAAAAGATGATTGAAGCCAATTTGCGGCTAGTAGTGGCGATCGCCAAAAAATACCAGAAACGCAATATGGAATTCTTGGATTTAATTCAAGAAGGCACCCTTGGTTTAGAACGAGGAGTCGAAAAATTTGACCCGATGCGGGGATACAAATTTTCCACATACGCCTACTGGTGGATTCGGCAAGCAATTACCCGCGCGATCGCCCAACACGCCCGCACCATTCGATTGCCAATTCACATCACCGAAAAACTCAATAAAATCAAAAAAGTGCAGCGGGAACTCACGCAGCAGTTGGGCCGCTCTCCCACACCTGCGGAAATTGCCTCGGCCTTGGAACTGCAACCTTCCCAAATTCGGGAATACCTGCTGATGGCAAGACATCCAGTTTCTTTGGACTTGCGGGTAGGAGACAACCAAGATACCGAACTGCAAGAACTCTTAGAAGACGAAACTGCATCTCCAGACAACTACATTACCTCGGAATTACTGCGGCAAGACCTCGATACTTTGATATCAGAACTTACCCCCCAGCAGCGAGATGTAATAATTCTGCGCTTCGGTTTGGAAGACGGCACAGAAATGTCTCTGGCGAAAGTCGGAGAACGCCTCAATCTCAGCCGGGAACGGGTGCGGCAACTAGAACATCAAGCCCTCGCCCACCTGCGGCGCCGCCAATCTCAAGTCCGAGAATACTTGGCTAGTTAGTCACTAAAAAAGTTGAGATTTTCCCCACAATCTCAACTTTTTTTTTCGTGTTGGCGCTGCTCTTATTAAGGATACTTTTATTTGAGAGGTCGATCGCCCGATCTGGGCGGAGGCAAAATTTGTCAAAACTAATCTTAGATTTAAGTTCAGGAACCGGGCGGGCGCTCGTTCATTCAAGTTAATAGCCAGCGTTAAGCGAGATACCCGGTTTCTCTACGAGCTTTTTGAAACTGGTACAAGAGGCGCTTCGAGGCAGCTATTTTAAATTTTGGGGTCTGGAGTGGTTTTGACTTATTTGATATTGACAGGAAGTTTACAAGCGATCGCGATCGTGCTTGCTCTCTCGCCCGGTAACTTCAGCATCGCATTCCCCGCACGCCGGGCACACGACTCGGACATCAAATCCGGCGTTTTAAGCTCGCAATCTCCGCCAAATCCTGGGGCAGATACAGCTAGCACAGGTTTAGCAGATGGCATTTACCTCTACGGCCAGTCGAGCAACCCAGATGAAATTAAACAAGAATATTTTGTATTTGAAATGCGGCAGAGAAAGGTAGTAGGCGCTTTTTACCTGCCTCGGTCTGCTTTTTACTGTTTTTACGGCACAAGCGATCGAACTCAGTTAAATTTAACAGTAGTGGACAGTTACGACGGCAGTCGCTCTCCCTACTCGGTAAATCTGCAACAGTATTACCCAATTTCCACAATCAGCGAGAACAATCGGCGCATCTTGGGTATTTGCAAGGCCGCTCACAAACAGCAGGTGTGGGAAAAGTAGCAGACAGGCCCCGCCCCAGCAGTCAGGACTCAGAAAAGATCAGTAAAATTGCTCCTGAGTTGAGAATTTCGGACGGACACCACACACACGACAAGATGAAACTGCGTTGGAAAACACTATCGATCGTTGGCATTACCATCGCTGGACTGACTAGCCTTCTGTATGTCGCCTCCTCAAGCATCCTCTTGGGCAGCCTGATCAAAGCAGAGGAACAAGAAGCCACACAGGTTGTCAAGGGAGTGCTCAGCGTGTTCGGGCAAACTGCCGACGACTTCAACTCGCGCTTTGCCGACTGGTCGTCGTGGGACGACACCTACACCTTCATCCAAAACCGCAACTCAAAATTCATTGCCTCCAATTTAATTCCAGAAGGGCTGGCTAATATAAGAGTTAATATGGCCATTTTTGTCAATACTTCTGGCAAAATAGTTTACAGTACGGGTTTCGACAGCGAAAAGCTGAAACTAACGCCTGTTCCAGAAGTATTAAAACGGCGCATTTCTCTCAATGACCCGCTGTTGCAGCACCCCAACGCCAAAAGCAGCCTCGCTGGTATCCTGCTGCTACCGTCAGGGCCAATACTGATTACTTCCCGCCCAATTCTCACGACTAAAAGCACCGGCCCGATCCGAGGTACGCTGATATTCGGGCGCAATTTGGATGCTGCGAGCATTGCGAAGGTTTCTAAAATTACTCGCTTGCCACTCATTGTACACAGCGTTAATGAGGCTCAGTTGCCTGCAGACTTTCAGAAAGCGCGGGAGAAACTGTCGGAAAAAAAACCGATTTTTGTGCGTCCTTTAAGCGAAGAGTCGATCGCGGGTTACGCTCTAATCCGCGATATTTACAATCAACCGGCGCTGTTGCTGCGGGTGGATATCCCCAGAGAAATATACCGCCAAGGTCAAATTAGTTTGCTGTACCTGCTGGTGTCTGTAGCGTTCGCGGGAGTTGGGTTTGTCGGCTGCACTCTCCTGCTGCTAGAGCGTCTGGTGCTGTCTCGGTTGACCGGTTTGGCGAAAGCAGTGAACCGCGTCAGCAGCAGCCAAGACCTCTCGGTGCGGCTGCCGGTGACGGGCGAAGATGAGTTGTCAGACCTTGCCCATACTATCAACGGAATGTTGAGTGCGATCGCCCAAGCCGAAAGCGAACAACTTGAGGAAAAAGCCCGCTACCGAGCCGTAGTCGAGCAAGCTACAGATTGTATTTTCCTATGGGACGCTCAAACCAAACGCCTTTTGGAAGCCAATACAGCGTTTAGAGACTTGCTCGATTACAGTCCTGATGCGATTTCGCAACTAACTATTTACGATATCATCGCTTACTCTAAAGACCTAATTGACAACAATATCGAGTTGCTGCTGACGGACAAACAATTCAGAATTGGCGAAGTTCTCTACCGCCGCCGAGACGGTTCCTGCGTAGATGTAGAAGTGAGCGGGAGCGTGATTTCCTACGGCGGCCGCGAGATTATTTGCACTGTTGTCCGCGACATTACTGAGCGCAAGCAAGCCGAAGCCGAACTGCGATCCTCGGAAGAACGCTACAGACTTTTGTTTAAAAATAACCCCCATCCGATGTGGGTTTACGATTTAGAAACTCTCGAATTTATAGCCGTCAATCAGGCTGCTGTCCAACACTACGGCTACACTCGCGACGAATTTCTCAACATGACCGTTGCCGACATTCGTCCCCCCCAAGAGCTGCCGAGATTGCTAGAAAATATATCCCAAGTAGATGCTGGTATTGATTTTGCAGGTGTGTGGCAGCACAAGAAAAAAAACGGCACCATTATTGATGTAGAAATTACTTCTTATACCCTGATATTTGATAGCAGAAATGCTGAATTAGTGCTGGCTCACGACGTGACCGACCGCTTGCAAGCCGAGGCAGAACTTTACAAGGCAAAGGAAGCGGCAGAAGCAGCTAATTTAGCTAAAAGTCAGTTTTTGGCTAACATGAGCCACGAACTACGAACTCCTCTGAATGCGATTATCGGTTACAGCGAGATTCTGCAAGAAGAGGCTTTAGATTTGGGCGAAGAAGATTTTGTATTGGATTTGAAGAGAATTCACCATTCAGGCCAGCTTTTACTTTCCTTAATTAATGATATTCTGGACTTGTCGAAGATTGAAGCTGGTCACGCGGAAGTTGAATTAGAAACTTTTGATGTGTCTGAGGTAGTTCAAGATGTAGCCCGAACTGTTGAACCGCTATTTTTGCGAAACACTAATCGCCTGAATGTGGAGTGTCCTCATAATATTGGCGAATTGTATTCAGATCAAATTAAGTTTACTCAAATTTTGTTTAATTTGCTCAGTAATGCAGCTAAGTTTACTCATAAGGGGACAATTACACTCAGCGTTGAAAGAATTAAAAATGACGAGAATAGTTGGGATTCGGAACAGTTAATTTTTAAGTGTACGGATACGGGAATTGGGATTACTCCTGAACAGCTACAAAAGTTATTTCAACCTTTTACGCAAGCTGATGCTTCGACTACCCGCAAATACGGAGGTACGGGTTTGGGTTTGGCAATAGCGCAGAAATACTCTCAGATGCTGGGGGGAGAAATTACGGTGAATAGCGAGTTTGGTAAGGGGTCAACTTTTACTCTGATGTTGCCAGCATAGCTCTTTTTTAAATTTGAGAGAAACCAAAAAGTCTTGACTACAAACAACATTAATACTCAATACCTGGTTGAGCTTTAATGCCTTGTTCTCGGAATGGATGCTTAACTAATGTCATTTCGGTTACCAAGTCTGCCCGTTCAATGAGCGCTGGCGGGGCGCCTCTGCCTGTAAAAATAATGTGGGTTTCTTCGGGTTTTTGGTCTAACCCGGAAAGCACTTGCTCGATTTGTAAATAACCTAGTTTTAATGCTATATTGACTTCATCTAGAAGAACTAATTTAAATTCGGGATTGCAGATAAAAGTTAGGGATTTTTCCCAGGCTTTTTGAGCTGTTTCGATATCTCGATCGCGGTCTTGCGTGTCCCAGGTAAAGCCTTCCCCCATTGCGTGGAATTCTAGCTGTTTTTCCCAAAGTTGAAAAACGGCTTTTTCTGCGGGTTCCCAAGCTCCCTTGATAAATTGTACTATAGCGACGCGGTATCCGTGACCGAGCGATCGCACAACCATTCCCAAAGCGGCCGTGGTTTTGCCTTTACCGTTACCCGTATTGACAATAATTAAACCTTTTTCTTTGGAGGAGTTAGCGATTCGCTGTGATTGCACTTCTTGGCGGCGCTGCATTTTCTGTTTGTGTTGTTGGGCTGTTAAGCCAGTGGTTTCTGTAGTGGTTTCCATTAGATTTTTTTAACCGCAGATGAACGCAAATAAACGCTGATAGTGGACAGATGTCTCGTTATTGCCACAGTGTTTGCAAGTTTAGCACGAAACCGGGCAAAATATCTTCTCCTGAAAGTTCCGTTGGACATTCCAAAACTTCTTTTTCTTGTCCTTGGCGATAGATTTCGACTCGGCGCGTTTTGCGGTTGATTAACCAGCCTAGTTTTACTTGGTTATTCATGTATTCTTGCATTTTGTCTTGAGTATCTTTTAAACTGTCTGTCGGCGACATTAACTCTAAGACAAAATCCGGGGCAATGGGAGGAAATTTTTGTTTTTGTTCGGGAGTGAGTGCATCCCATCTTAATTTTTCAATCCAAGAGACATCGGGAGAACGGTTTGCACCGCTTGGCAGTTTGAAGCAAGTTGAAGAATCGAAACAAATTCCCAGTTGGGTTTGTCTGTTCCAAATCACAAAGTCAGCATTAATTTCTGAGTTATAATTTCCAGTTTCTCCTCCTGTGGGTGACATAACGATTATTTCTCCTTTGGCATTGCGTTCAAATTTGACATCTGGGTTTTCGCGACACAATTGATAAAATTGATCGTCGGTTATTTTAATTATGGAGTTGAGGTTGATGGTAACTGCTATCATGGTATTTTATCAGGATGTGTTGAAATTTTTAAGCCAGATAATGTATATGAATGCCGAGCAATGTAGAACGAGGCAGATGCTCTAAATATTATTGAACTCCCTATAGAATTTTAGGACATTCTTTGAGCCGCTTGTGATAATGATATCACCTACTTATAACTAGCTCTCCATAGTTTTATAAAAAGCTTTTTGGAGAAAACACTTACAGACATACCAATAATAAAATGCAATGTTGATTTCACTAAATAATTTAGGTACTCCCTCTAGTAAACTGGAAAATATTTGGTTTTTTAAATGCAGGGAATCCACGCCGATCGCAAAAAACAACAAGCCCAAACCAGCTAACAGTATTTGGTAGGGAGTCAACTGTAGTTCTCGCCGAAAAAACCATCCGTAGGATGACAAAACAACGGCGTACAAAAGACTTACTCCTAGCTTGGGAATTCCCAATGCTACAATATATATATGAATTCTGTAAATTTCATTTAGTAAAAATCCACCTGTTAACAAAGCCGAAAATAAAATAAATCGATTTTCTGAAGTGCGCGGTTGAATACTTTGAGCTAATTTATATGTAAAAGTACAAACAATGACGGGTACAGAACATAAAATCTGGAAGGTTCGAGTTAACAAGGCGATATTGGGATTGGGGGAAAAATAAGGGTGAAAAAATAAATCGCTAACTTTTAATCCGGAAAGTTGAGTGAAAATTATCAGCAGCGCCACTAGGAAGAAGGATAAACAATTTAAGCGAACAACAAAGCGAGAAATAGTCATAAGCAATTAATACCAAAAATCAGGTTTACTGCCCAAATACAAAAAAATTATATCACCAATATCTCTGGATATTTTGCTAAACTTAATCAGGAGTGTTATCAAAATAAGGAGACAGTCATGCTGTCAGTGAAAGAAGCAGAATCGATCGTTCTAAATTTGGCGCAACCCCTCGACAGTCAGCGGGATGTAGAAACTGTAGACTTGCTGGCAGCATCGGGGCGCATTTTGGCAGCAGCCGTCACTGGTTCCCTTGATTTTCCTTATTGGGACAATTCCGCAATGGATGGGTACGCGGTGCGGTTTGCTGATGTGGAAAATTGTAGCGCCGAAAAACCAGCGGTACTAGAAGTAGTAGAAGAGATCCCAGCCGGATATCAGCCTCAAAATACCGTCCAATCGAGGCAAGCGGCGCGAATTTTTACGGGTGGTATGATGCCAGCGGGTGCTGATACGGTGGTAATGCAGGAAGAAACGAGGCGAGAGGGCGATCGTATTTTTATCTTAGTTTCTCCTGAAAAACCGCAAGCATTTGTTAGGCACAAAGGCGCTTTTTATCAAGCAGGAACAACTTTGTTAACTCCCGGTACAGTTATCAACGCCGCTGAAATGGCGGTGTTAGCAACTGCCCAGTGCATTCAAGTTCCCGTTTATCGGCGGCTGCGGGTGGCAATTTTTTCTACTGGTGACGAATTGGTATCGCCAGACGAACCTTTGGCACCGGGGAAACTGGTAGACTCGAATCAGTATGCTTTGACAGTTTTGTTGGCGCAAATGGGATTTGAACCTATTCGATTGGGGATTGTTCCTGATAATGAAGATGCACTAAACAAGGTGATATCCCGCGCTGTTGCGACAGCGGATGTGGTGCTTTCTACAGGGGGCGTCTCGGTAGGAGACTACGATTATATTGAGAAAATATTGGGGGATTTGGGAGGAAAAGTTCACGTTAGTTCTGTGGCGATTAAGCCGGGGAAACCTTTAACGGTTGCTGGGTTTAAACGAGGTGAAAAAAATCAGGATTCGCCAAGTTTGAGTTCGGATTGTCTCTATTTTGGTTTGCCGGGAAATCCGGTTTCGGCTTTAGTCTGCTGTTGGCGGTTTGTTGTGCCTGCTTTGAGAAAGATGTCTGGGCTTGCCCCGGATGCTTGGGGGCCGGAGTTTGTCAAAGCTAGGTGTAATGCTGAATTGCGATCGCCTGGCCGGCGCGAAACTTATGTTTGGGGTAAACTGCATTTAGTTGCGGGAGTCTGGGAATTTGAACCTGCTAGCGGCAGCCAAAATTCAGCGAATTTAATTAACCTCGCAAATACAAGTGGTTTAGCAATTTTGCCACCCGGGGACACCTGGATTGTACCGGGCGAATTAGTGGAGGTTTTAAAAGTTAGTAATTAGTTAGTTGTTATTGGTTATTTGTTCTTGGTTCGGTATAAGTTCATGTAAAATATTAACAACTAAGTAATCTTCCCTGTTCCTTCTTCCCTCTTCCTTCTTATTATGAGAATTTTAATTGTTGAAGATGACCCGATGATGCAACTGGGATTAGAGCAAGTTTTAGCCGATTCCCCAGAAATAGAAATAGTAGGACAAGCAGAAGACGGGTATTTAGGCGTAGCAGCCGCCCTGAAACTCAAACCTGATATTATTGTGATGGATATCGGTTTGCCACGGCTCGACGGCATAGCAGCGACGCAGCAAATTAAAGCACAATTGCCAGAAGTTCGAGTAGTAATGTTAACTTCTCACACGGCAGAAACTGAAATTATTGCTGCCCTTTCTAGCGGTGCTGATGCTTATTGCATTAAAGGTGCTTCCGTAGACAGGCTGTTAGCAGCAATTGCAGCCGCAGCAGAGGGCGCTACATATCTTGACCCTCAAATTGCCCGGACTGTCATCGAACACCTCAAACCCCCGACACCTGCCTCTACAACTACTTTTGGCCAGTTGTCGCAGCGGGAATTGGAGGTGTTAAAATTAATGGTGGAAGGTAACAGCAATCCAGAGATAGCAGCGGCGCTTTACTTGAGTCCAAATACTATTAAAACTCACGTTCGCGGTATTATGAATAAGTTGGCAGTCGATGACCGCGTGCAAGCCGCAGTTGTAGCGCTGAGAACGGGATTGGTGTAAAGAAGGAAGAAGGAAGAAGGAAGAGGGAAGAGGGAAGAAGGAAGAAAAATAATTCAACGTTTTTCAGTTACTAATTCGCAATTTCCAATCCGCAATTAGCAATGCCCGATGCCCGATGCCCGATGCCCGATGCCCAATTCCCAATTCCCAATTCCTAATTCCCAATTCCTAATTCCCAAAAAGTTTATGTCTGAATGGATAGAAATCGGTAAAATTGTAGCAGCTCAAGGTTTGGATGGGGAAGTGCGAGTCTATCCCGATTCGGATTTCCCTGAAAGGTTTATCGAACCGGGGAAGCGGTGGATTTTGCGCCCTAACAAAAGTGAACCGGAACCGATCGAGTTTTTGGGCGGTCGCTACATTCCGGGCAAAGGGCTGTATGCTGTAGAGGTGGAAGGTGTAGAAGACCGCGAGGGTGCGGAGGCATTGCGGGGCTGCAAGTTGTTTGTGGAAAAGACCGATCGACCTTATCTCGAATCTGATGAGTTTTACGTCCACGATTTGATCGGTATGGAAGTTTTTAACCAGTTAACCGGGGAAATCCTAGGCAAGGTAAGTGATATTCTTCCCGCCGGTAACGACCTTTTAGAAGTAGAAACTAATCTAACGGCGCCGGAAACTGTCGCCGCACAATTAGAAAAGCCAAAACAGCCTGAAACTCCTAAAGCAAACGCTGACCCCAGAAATACCCGCAAACCACGGAAAATCCGCGTTAAAGAGCCTAAATCCACAAAAATTTTGATTCCTTTTGTGGAAGAGATTGTGCCAATTGTTGACTTAGAACAAGGCAGAATTGAAATTGTGCCTCCTCCTGGTTTATTGGAATAATATTATGTCCGGTCGATCGACCGGATATGATATTAGTTATTAACAATTCCCAATTCCCAATATTAATCATTTGCTCTATTTGTGTACCGCACTATCAAGTAACTGATGGAAAGCGCGAAAATTGCAGTCGCCAAACCAATCAAGTCGGCTGCGGTTTTCTTTTCCAGGTCAAGAATGATGATTTTTCGAGATACTGCTATCAAAGAAGTTACAATAACTAGCTCTACTTGAATTACGTGCTTTTTCAGATAAGCTGTAATATTTTCCAATATTTCCAGAGCAATTAAAACATTTAAAAACAACCCAAATATGACAAACAAGGTGTCTTTTAACAAATTATCACTGTGGTTTACCAATTCTTTTGCTAAAAAAATCAGCAAATCGCAAACGCTGACGATAATTACCAAAATCATCGCCAGTGATAAAATTTTCGATATTATTACTTCTACACTTTCTGTGAAATGCAGAAAGTGTTCATCATTGCCCAACTTAGAAATTGGCCTAAATATTTTTTTCAGCATACCAGTGATTTAGTCATCATTCTTAATTAATTAATGATTTTGTCATTGTTCGGTACACTTTGCAAGCGCAAAACTCTGTGATTGCGTGGTTTCACGGCGCCACCCGGGCCCTAGGGAAGGCGACTCTCTTGGTCTGTTATATTTTATAGTTTTTGGTGTCAGCTAGGAATCGATCGCACGCGAGCGAACTCCTGATTTATAATTTTTCCCATAAAAAAGCCTCAAAGTATTGTCTAGCAATAATTTGAGGCTTTTAAGGCGCGGTGCAACCACTGAACTAACTATCTATTCTCAACAGAGAATGAATGTTGACTCCCAGCTTGCTCCGACGCAATACACAAGAGAGCTAAAAATTTAGCTCGGGTGGTTTAGTAGCGACGAGAATTGCCACCGCGATCGTTGTTGCCCCAGTTACCACCACCGCTGTTACCACGTTCTTCGCGGGGTTTTGCCTTATTGACCTTGAGGTCGCGACCCATCCACTCAGCACCGTCAAGAGCCTCAATGGCTGCGGCTTCTTCTGCTTCAGTAGACATTTCTACAAAAGCGAAGCCCCGCATCCGACCTGTTTCCCGGTCAGCAGGCAACTGAACGCGCTTTACTGTTCCGTACTCTCCAAAAGTTTGGTTGAGGTGCTCCTGCGTTACTTCGTAGGATAAATTGCCGACATAGATTGACATTGAACATTCTCCAGAATCAGAGGGTGTAGAGATTTAAATCCGGAGGAACGCCGATAGAACGAACTGTACTGCCGAAAATAAAGCCTTGTAAAAAAATCATAGCACCTATAGGTGCAAACTGCAATTGTCTGACTCGATTAATTAAAAAGAAGGCAGAAAGCATTCGCCAGAAGACCTTCTCCCGAAGGAAAAACCCCCCATCAAGAAGGAAACACTTAGAATAAATAAATTTAATTTTCCTTGTTCCCGGCCTGGACCGGAGAAACGCAGCTTGTAGGCTGGGCAATGGGATAACGATTTTAGGTTTGAGATTTGGGATTGCGGATTTGAGATTTATGTGTAGGGTGCGTCCGGGTTCAAAATTGCTCGCTCAAGAGAGGTTGTTACCCCAAAAACCGATACAAGCCCACGACAGGAGTCGTGGAGAGATCATAATTTTAGACTCTTATTCAAGCTCCCAGATTCATCTGTGGAGTAAATCTCAAATCGTTCGAGTCAGCGCGACTCGACTCAGCGCCTAACGTCAACCGCGTTTATCCCCATGTTGAGCGTCAGGGGCTTCCCCCTCGTTATTCGGTGAGTTGTAACATCCCGTAGTTGGACGGCAGCTCAAGAAGTGACGGCGAGAGTGGATTTTGCCCAATTAAATTCCCCAACTTCTGCTGCAACTTCTGCGACAACTTCCGGCGCAGTTTCCGGCGCAGTTTCTGCCCCAACCAGGACCAACTGCACCGCACAAGCTTTTAACTCGGGCTGTTTGGAATCTGGACAGCTTGCAGAATGAGTCATGGCATTGGCTTCAGCACCTTCGGCCCACAGAGAACCCCAGTGCATCGGTACAAATAGCGTACCCGGGGCGATCGCCTTTGTGACTTTTGCTGGAAACTGCGCCTTGCCGCGGCGCGATCGAACTTCCAGCAAATCCCCCTCCTTAATCTGCAATTTGGCAGCATCGCGGGGGTGAATTTCCAAAAACGGATCGGGGTGCAATTGATTAATTTTCTCTGTTCTACCCGTCCGCGTCATCGTGTGCCAGTGTCCGTAAAGTCTCCCTGTCGTCAACACAAACGGATAATTCGGATCGGGAGGTTCTGCCAGTCCCCGGGAGTGATAGGCCGAAAATCTCGCCCGCGCGTCAGGAGTGTGAAAACGCCTGTCAGTATACAGCCGTTTCGCTTCGTTCGCTGGATGCGGAGGCTGATTTTCTGGGCAAGGCCACTGTTGAGGGCCTTCAGTACGCAAATACTCGTGGCTGAGGCCCGTTACATCGCAAGGCTGGCCCTGCGTCAACTGCACGTACTCTTTGAATACCTCAGCAACGCTGTCGAAAGCAAAGTGTTGGGCAAAACCCAACCGGCGCCCCACCTCGGCGAAAATACTCCAGTCGTCGCGGCCTTCCCCGGAGGCAGTGTCGAAACCGGGACAAAGCGTAATCCGGCGTTCGGAATTTGTCATTACCCCGGTTTTTTCGCTCCACTGCGTTGCCGGCAGCAGGATGTGAGCGTAGGCAGAGGTTTCAGTGGGATAGTAAGCTTCTTGATAAACCGTAAAGGGCGATCGCAGCAAAGCGGCTTTAGTGCGTTCCAAATCCGGCATACTAACTACCGGATTAGTAGCTGCAATCCACAGCAACTCGACTTCGCCAGTTTCCAAACCCACAATCATGTCCCAAGCTGTGCGGCCCGGATTCGGGGAAATACTTCCCGGTGCCATTCCCCAAAACTCCTCGACTTGGGTTCTGTGTTCAGCATTTTTCACAAAACGGTAGCCTGGGAGCAAGTGAGACAGTCCTCCGGCTTCCCGCCCTCCCATCGCGTTTGGCTGGCCGGTGAGGGAAAACGGGCCGCATCCCGGTTTGCCAATTTGACCGGTCATCAAGTGCAAATTAATCAGCGATCGCACCTTTGCCGTGCCTTCCGACGACTGATTCATCCCCATCGACCACAGAGACAAAACGCGCTGCGACTGTTCCCAGTAGTTTGCCGCCGTTTCTAACTCGCTGACAGTAATGCCACAGCGCGAGGCTACAAACTCCGGCGTGTAGCTGCTAATGACCTCAGCAAAAGCTGAAAAATTCGCCGTACATTCTTGAATAAACTCAGAATCTATTGCTTGCCTGCGTAACAGCAAATATGCAATTCCGTTAAGCAAATCTATATCCGTACCCGGTTTAATTGCTAAGTGCAAATCCGCCGCTTCAGCAGTCGGAGTCCGCCTTGGATCTACCACAATCATCTTGACATGGGGATGCTTTTTGTGGTATTTAGCTAATCGATTGAATATAATCGGATGGCATTCCGCTGTATTGCTGCCAATAATAAAAGCGCAATCTGTTAATTCTAAATCGTCGTAACAGCAAGGCGGCCCGTCCGAGCCAAAGCTTTGAACGTATCCAGAGACTGCTGAAGACATACACAAGCGAGAATTAGCATCAAAATTATTAGTACCCAGACAACCTTTTATTAGTTTCTGAGCAACATAATAATCTTCTGTTGCGAATTGACCCGAACCGTAAACGCACAAAGCATCGGGGCCGCTGGTGCTGCGAATTGTTTGGATGCGATTAACAATTGCATCGAGAGCTTCGTCCCAGCTAGCGCGGCGGAATGGTTGGTCGAGAGTATCTCGCATCATCGGATACAGTAGCCGATCGCTCCGAATGGACTCTGCTACGGTTGCTCCCTTAATACAAACCATGCCTTGACTCGATGGGTGATTGCGATCGCCCCGCACTTTCCAACTTTGTTTTTTGTCGGGAACAACTTCTAGACCGCAACCTACACCGCAGTAGGGGCAAAGAGTTTTTATAGTTTCCATCTGGTGATTTTAGATGCTAATTTTTGAAAGCTAATGGGTAATTGGTAATTCATTATTATAGTCGGAACTGAGGGCTCCTGCAAATAACGTGTCCATAATTACTAAGTTACCGCAATGCTTCACAGAAACGGACAATACCCTGATTTAAAATTAACCGCTATCTTACTACAACTCGCCATCGCTCTCGCTTTGAGCCAGCTTCTCGCTGCTTTTAAATCCCTCTAAAACCGAGTTCTTCGAGACCTCAATCTTGTCAGCCCCACTTATGGGGAGCTACGAGGAATTGTGGCATAATTCAAACACCGAATCGATGTTATTTTTGACTTGGTTGTTAATAGCAATCCGAGAGTCAGTGCGGGAGTATTAGGTCACCTACTTCTCTGTTTTTACTTGAAACACGCCGCCGTTGGTGGGGCTAAAAGTTACTTGGAATTCAGCAGTTTTTTCAGCGCCTGCCGCGGCACCTGCAGGAGTTTGCAAAACCGGCAGAGGAGTTTCTTTGACGAAATCTTTAGCTGCTTTATTTGTGGGATCGAACTGTAGGATATCGCCGTTTTGTTTTACTTTGACCCGATAAGTCAAACTTTCGGTAAATGTCGGAATTGTTCTCCACTTTTCGTCGATTTGTGCATACAACTTCTGTCCAATCGCATCGAGTTCGGCTTTGTCAGAAATCTCTGATGTGGCAGTGGTTGCTGCATTGGGCGCGGTGGCACTATTAGTGGCAGCAGCGATGGCTGCAGGGCTGGCATTCGGTGCAGGACTTGCAGCAGCAGCGATGGGTGCAGGGCTTGCAGCAGCTATGGGTGCAGGGCTTACAGCAGCGATGGCTGCAGGACTTGCAGCAGCAGCGATGGGTGCAGGACTTGCAGCAGCAGCGATGGGTGCAGGACTTGCAGCAGCAGCGATGGGTGCAGGGCTGGCATTCGGGGCGATCGAACTTGCTGCAATTTGCGGGCTGGGGGGAGAACTCACAACCGCCGCGGCAGTCGTCGCCTCCGGTGCAGTTTCTCCTAGTTTCGCTTGCTTTAGCTGGCTGGAAACAGCAGACATATTGACAGCAGCTAAAGTAACCATTGCTACCAACCACGAGACTGCCAGGATGCCGCCTTTGATCGGCGAGGCTTCTGGAAATTCTGCAGCGTGAGGCATAAAGGACAAAGGTGGCATCGGCCTGTCAGCAACTGCAGGTCTTTTGCTAGCAGGTAATGGCATCGGTAGCGCGACGGCCTCTGTCTCCGAGTCCGTTGCTTCACCTTCTTCGTGGTGCGCGTAGCGAGAAAACAGGAACTCCAAAGCAAAGTTGCGAAGTTCGTAGTATTTCGGGTCTTCCATAATCCGCGCCCGGTTCCGGGGACGGCTGAACGGAACGTGCATATCTTCGCCAATGGAAGCTGCTGGCCCGTTGGTCATCATCACGATGCGATCGGCCAAAAACAAAGCCTCATCAATATCGTGAGTAATCATAATGACGGTAATTTTTTCCTTCCGCCAAATTTTCAGCAATTCTTCCTGCAACTCTTCGCGGGTAATCGGGTCTAGAGCTCCGAAAGGTTCGTCCAAAATCAACAGTTTGGGACGAGTTGCCAGAGCTCTGGCGATCGCCACCCGCTGTTTCATCCCCCCGGACAATTGGCCCGGTCTTTTGTTACAAGCTTCGGTCAGCCCCACTAATTCCAAGTGTTCCTTGACGATTGTATTGTGTTCGTCTGCGGACTTTTCCGGGTAAACATTTTCAACGCCGAGGTGAATATTTTCAGTAGCAGTCAGCCACGGTAGCAGCGAGTAGTTTTGAAATACCACCATGCGATCGGGGCCCGGTTCAGTAATCCGCGAACCTTCGAGAGCAACTTCTCCGTTTGTTGGCCCGTTGAATCCCGCGATCATATTGAGCAAAGTTGATTTTCCGCAGCCCGAGTGACCGATCAAACAAATAAATTCGCCTTCATTAATAGTCAGGTTTACACCGTCGAGAACGACGTAAGGGCCTTTAGGAGTTTCGTAGACTTTCGATACATCTTTAATAGTAAGAAAGCCTTGCTTGGGCGTTTGAATTAGGGTTGTTTGGGGAGTTTTGAGAGTTTGCATATTTTCAGGTGGGGGATTTTGGGTTGGGGAATTAGACATGACAACTTAGGATTGAGGATTAGAAATTAGGGAGTTAGGAAGCGGGAAATGTGGAGTCTTGTTTCCTGATTTCTTGCTCCTCATTCCCTCTTCCTATTTGCTGCTTATGCTGGCAGTCTGATGGAACACTGACTGCCTATTTGTTCAATTAAGATTTCTTCAATGCGGACGCCACGCTTGATTTTGACATTGTGAAGATACTGGATCGGGTCGTCTAGACTAAAGACAGTGCCGTCAAATAGCTCGATCGTCCGGCGATCTCTGGCGATATCCGGCAAGCCCAATTCGCGCACTGCTTGACCGAAAACATCGGGCCGCAAAACTCGATCGACCACTTCCACCCAGTTTTTCGGGAACGGAATCAGTCCCCAGCGAGCCATCTGCGCCATCACCCACACCATTTCTAGGCGGTCTGGACAATTGGTTTTGTCAACGTAGAACTGGTTGAAGTTGTAGAGCATTTCTGGTTCTGCCTCCGTACCGGAGTTGTACGGGTCGATGAACCCTGGACGGATGTCTTTCGGATCGGCGCCGATGTACTGTTCTTGGCTAATCAATGCTAGGACTTCTTCGCGGTTGCGGCGGTCGTCGCAGTAGTCGCAGGCTTCCAAAAGTGCTTTGACGAGGGCGAGGTGGGTTTGAGGATATTTCTGAGCCCAATCTTCGGTAACACCGAGAACTTTTTCGATGTGTCCAGGCAGAATATCCAGGGAACGCGCCATGACAAAACCCGTACCACTGTTGACTGCGTGGGAGTTCCAGGGGTCGCCTGAGCAATAGCCGTCAATGTTGCCTGCTTTTAAATTCGATACCATCTGCGGTGGCGGAATCATGGTCAAGGCCACGTCAAGGTCGGGGTCGATGCCGCCCGCAGCCAGCCAGTAGCGGAACAGCAGATTGTGCATGGAGGCGGAGTGTACCATGCCCAAGGTGTGAACTGTATCGGGACTCTTGGCGATCGCAGCTTTGAAATCCTCTAACGTCCGAATTCCTTGTCTGTACAGGTGTTTGCCGAAAACAATGGAATTGCCGTTGCGGGACAAGGTGAGGGCGCTACAGATGGGTACAGGGGCTTCACCGTCCAGACCCAACAGCATGGCGATCGGCATTCCTGCGACCATTTGCGCCGCGTCCAGCCGTCCTTCGGCGACTCCTTTGGCGATCGCTTTCCAGCTAGGTTCGCGGCTGAGAGTGACTTCTTCCAAGCCGTGGGCTTGAAAAAATCCTTTTTCTTTGGCTACCACTAACGGGGCGCAGTCGGTGAGGGGAATAAAGCCGATGTCGAGGTTGATTTTTTCCAAGCCGTTGCGGGCGATGACAGGCGGTTGTTGTTTGGCCCGGCGCTGTTTGACCCGCTTTTGCTGGTTGAGGAAGTAAACCATTTCGTTACGCAGTGCGTAGTAACTCGGATGGTTGACAACTTCCATACGCTTGCGGGGGCGGGGAATGTTCACTTCGAGGATTTGCCCGATTTGCGCTTCCGGGCCGTTGGTGAGCATCACAATGCGATCGCTCAGCAATAAAGCCTCGTCAACGTCGTGAGTTACCATCACGCTGGTTACTTTGCTTTCCTCGCAAATTTTCATCAACTGGTCTTGCAAACCGCCGCGAGTTAAGGCATCCAGGGCGCCGAAGGGTTCGTCTAGCAGCAGCAATTTCGGCCGAATCGCCAGGGCACGGGCGATCGCAACTCTTTGTTTCATCCCCCCAGAAATTTCGCTGGGGCGTTTGTCGGCGGCTTGTCCGAGTCCGACCAATTTAATGTGGTGTTCGATCACCAACTCGCGATCTTCTTTCGAGTTACCGCTGTAAATTTCATTTACTGCTAGGGCGATATTTTCGCGCACCGTCAGCCAAGGTAGCAGCGAGTAATTTTGAAACACCACCATTCTGTCGGGCCCTGGTTCGCGGACTTCGCGCCCTTCTAAAGTAATCCCGCCCTGACTTGCGTTGTCGAGGCCGGCGATAATATTTAGCAGTGTAGATTTGCCGCAGCCCGAGTGTCCGATTAAGGTGATGAATTCTCCCTTTTTAATTTTCAGTTCGATATTTTTAAGAGCGATGTATTGCTCTCCATTGGGCAAGTTAAATACGCGGTCAACGTGGTCTACTTCAACAAATACTGACATGGTAATTTTAGGTTAGTTTGTAATTTGTAGATTAAGTCTATGTAGGGTGCGCCTGCACCTTGCCCTCTTCGCGCTCCGGGTGCGCCGGGCCGCGCACCTTAGCTTGTGTTAGTCAACAGTCAACAGTTAACTGTTAACCCAATCCTATTTCTGTTCTTCAGGAACAACTTTGGAAGCAATGAAACCAACGATTCTGTCTAAAATCAAACCGACGATTCCTACATAAAGCACTGCCAAGATCACGTGGCTGAGTCGAGAACTGTTGTAAGCGTCCCAGATGAAGAAGCCGATGCCGACGCCGCCGACTAACATTTCCGCAGCTACGATCGCCAGCCAAGACAAACCGATACCAATTCTCAAGCCAGTGAAGATGTAAGGAACTGAAGAAGGGAGCAGGATTTTCCAGAAGTATTTTTGGTTGGGAAGGCGCAAGACGCGGGCGACGTTTCTGTAGTCTTGGGGTATTTGTTGAACGCCTACTGTGGTGTTAATTAGAATCGGCCAAATTGCTGTAATTAAGATTACGAAAAGAGCTGAAACTTCGTTAGCTTTCATCCCCAAACCTTCAAAGGGATTGAACTGTTGAAATACAGCCAGGGCGATCGGCAGCCAAGCCAGGGGCGGGATAGTTCTGAATACTTGAAACAGCGGATCTAAAGCATCAAACATTAAGGAGTTTGTGCCGATCAATATTCCTAAACTAATGCCAAGAACTGCTGCCAAAGTAAAGCCGATGGCCACCCGCTGCAAGCTTGCCGCCAGTTGCCAAAATAAGCCTTTGTCGGTGCCGCCTCTGTCAAAGAACGGATTGATAATCAGCTCCCAGCTTTCTTGGACAGCTTTGATTGGCCCCGGCAAGCTGGACTCTGGACTGTGGCAGAGGATTTGCCATATTATTAGTAGAACTGTAATTGCTACCAGCGGGCGGATTATTTTTCGGCGGTTTTTTTGAACCTGATCCAGAACGAAATTTACTGGATTTTTGCTTTTAGTAACAGCGAGGTTTGTTGCCATTTTTCTTTTTGCAGTATTGTGAATAATGGATTATTTGTAGATACTTTGAACCTAGTGCAACAGGTTGGGTTCGTGGAACGAAGTATCCGTTCCACTCCGGGCAACACCATCAATCAATTTTAGGGGTTTGTCAACTGTTAACACTAAACAGTCAACAGTTGACAAACTAATTATGCTTTTTTGATTTTCAGACCCTTGAGATATTCTTCGGGTTTTTCTGGGTCAAACTTCACGCCGTCAAAGAAGGTTTCGACACCGCGAGAAGTCGTAGCAGGAATTTGGGCTGCGGGAACGCCAAGTGCTGTCGCTGCTGCTTTCCAAATATCTTCGCGGTTAACTTTATCAACCGTGGCTTTGATGTCGGTAGTTGCCGGGATATAACCCCAGCGAATATTTTCAGTGATGAACCAAGCATCGTGACTCTTGTAGGGATAGGAAGTATTATCAGCCCAGAATTTCATCGCCACAGGGCTGGCGGCTTCAATGCGGCCGGTACCGTAGTCAATTTGACCCTTAGAGCGATTGATAATATCTGCTAGTGGAACTTTTAACCACTTATCTTGAGAGATGATTTGGCACATTTCATCATGATTTTCTGCCTTGTCGCACCACTGCTGGGCTTCCAGTACGGCCATTGTAAGTGCTTTTGCAGCTTTGGGGTTTTTGTCAACCCAATCTTTTCTTAAACCTAAAGCTTTTTCAGGATGATCTTTCCACATTTCTCCAGTTATTAAGGCGGTGTATCCTACCTTTTGAGTAACTAGCTGAGCATTCCAAGGTTCGCCTACGCAAAACGCTTCCATGCTGCCAGATTTCATGTTCGCTACCATTTGGGGCGGCGGTATGGGAATCACGGAAACATCTGTATCTGGATTAATACCGCCGGCTGCTAGCCAGTAGCGCAGCCACAAGTCGTGGGTGCCACCGGGAAAAGTCATAGCAACAGGAAGGTTTTGGTTGCCAAAAGCTGCTTTCAGGGGTGCGCTGTCTTTACCTACTTTTAAATCTAGGTATTTTTTGCTGACCGAAATTGCCTGACCGTTAGTATTTAACCGGGCAACAATGTACATGGGCACTGGTTGATTGCCTTTGGTAACAGTGCCTAATGTCATTTGGTAAGGCAGCGGGGATAAAATGTGGGCTCCGTCAATGCCACCTTTGTCGGAACCGAGTTCTAAGTTGTCGCGAGTAACTGGCCAAGATGCTTGTTTGGTAACTTGTACGTCTTTCATCCCGTACTTAGCAAATAACCCTTTTTCTTGGGCGATGATTAAGGGTGCTGAGTCGGTGAGGGCGATGAACCCGAGTTTGGCTGCGCTAACTTCTGGGGCGTCGGCGGGGTTGATGTTGACGGCTGGGGCGGCGCTGGGTGTGGCGCCGCTGGGAGTTGCGTTAGATGTGGTGGAACCGGAACTGCAACCGTGGGCTAGGAGGGTGCCGGCTGCTGTTGCTCCAGCGGTGATGATGAATTTTCTTCTAGAAAGGTTGCTCATTTGTCTTGAATTGTTGTTGTACTTGGAGATGGTGGAAATGTGAGATGTGAGATGCGATGCGACCTTCGCATCGCATCTCACATAATGAGATTAGGCGTCGATCGTCACTCTGCCGATCGCCCGCGCGCTGCAAGTTAAAATGAACCCTGGTTCTAAGTCTGCCGCCGCGTCTGGTTTGCTGTCGTAGACTGTTTGGCCCTCTAGGAGTTTCTGCTGGCAAGTCCCGCAGCTTCCCGACCGGCAATTGCTGTCAAGTTCGACCCCGGCCCGTTCGGCAACATCGAGAATGAACTCATCTTCGCTGCAAGCAACTTCTTTGCCCGATCGAGCGAAAATAACAGTAGATGTCTGAGGTTTGGCTGCCGGGACTGCCGTTTCGTCCCTGTCAACTGTCAGTTGCAGTTGCCGGTTGAGGGAAGCTACCTCATCTTCTTGAGATAGATTGGGAACGGCCCCGAAGTTATCGACTAAAAGTTGGCGCAGCACTGGTTTGAGGTCTTCGCAAGGGATGCTTTTTTGGACGCAAGTACCCAAATGAGCGTCTTTGCCGACTGTGCCTCCCATGTAAATGTCTACACCTTCAAGGGTTTTGCCGTTCTTGCGAACTTTTGTACCCATCAAACCGATGTCTGCTACTTGGGGTTGACCGCAGGAATTGGGGCAACCCGTCCAGTGAATTCTGACCGGTTTGGGAACTGACAGTTCGGCTTCGAGTTCCTCAATCATTGCCACGGAGCGGCTTTTGGTTTCGATGAGGGCGAAGTTGCAAAACTTGGAGCCAGTGCAAGAAACCAAGGCTCGCGTCAGGGGTGCGGGGTCGATGGAAAAACGCTGCAACAGCGGTTCTTTTACCAGCGATTCAATCCGCGATTCGGGAACGTTGGGAATAATCACGTTTTCTTCAACGGTGAGCCTGAGCTCGCCGCTGCCGTAAACCTCGGCGATTCTGGCCAAATCGAATAAATCTGATGCCTGCAGGCGTCCGACTGGAACGTGCAGCCCTACATAGTTGAGCCCTGATTGTTTTTGGGGGTAGATGCCGATGTGGTCGCGTTTGTCCCCGGTGATTTCATCTTTGGGCGCGGCGGCGGGCAAAGTGCGACCTAATTCTTTTTCGACTGCGGCTCGGAATTGTTCGATTCCGAGTTCGTCAATCAGCCACATCAGCCGCGATTTTTGGCGGTTTGCTCTCGGGCCTTGATCGCGAAACACAGTTAAAATTGCTTTGCACAAATCTACAACGTCGCTGGGACTTGCCCAGGCCTTGAGAGGAATTGCAGCTTCGCAGCGTTTGGCGGAGAAGAAGCCGCCGACTAAAACGTTAAAGCCGATGTTGCCGTCTTTGTAAGCGGGTACGAAGGCGATGTCGTTGATTTCTGCGTGGACTGAGTTGTCGCGGCAGCCTGCGATCGCAATATTAAACTTTCTCGGCAAATTTGAAAACGCGGGGTTGCCTTCGCCGCTGTTCGTAATCATGTCTTGGACTTGGTTCGCCAGTTCCCGCGTATCTATCAGTTCGTCGGCGTCCAGGCCCGCGACTGGGGAACCCGTGATGTTGCGTACGTTGTCCATGCCAGACTGGATGCTGGTCATGCCGGCTTCTTTGAGGCGGCGGAAGATGTCGGGTACGTCTTCGATGCGAATTCCGCGCAATTGCAGGTTTTGTCTGGTGGTGATGTCAGCGCTGCCGTCGTCGCCGTAGCGTTGGACGATTTCTGCTAGCGTTCGGGTTTGATTGCTAGTAATAATGCCGTTGGGCAAGCGCAGCCGCATCATGAATTTGCCGGGAGTTACTGGCCGGAAGAAGATGCCGAGCCATTTGAGGCGGTGCTCGCGATCGGTTTCGTCCATTGCTTCCCAGCCAATTTCAGCGAAATGGTCGAGTTCACCTTTTAATGCTAAGCCATCTTTTTCGGCTTTGAGTTTTTCAAACTTGTTCAGGCTCGCTTGGGCTTTGGGTTCTACTGTTTGGGTCATCGGTTTACCCTCGCTGCTGGCTTGTGTGGGGAGGTATTGACTTGGATCATAAAGTGTGAGTTTCCTGCTAACCTTAGTGACTGTATGGATTTAAAACTGTATATTTAGTTACTAGATGGAATTTCTTTTAAGCATGGTTGGTCTTCTGTAAACTTGAGCTTGACTGGGCGCTGGCTCGAACGTCGCCAAACTATTTATGGTTATAGTTGCTACCGATGATTCGGTCGATCGCTGCGTTTCGATGCACCTTTGTTATGAGCTAATGTAAAGCCCACGATTGTAAATATTCGTAGCTATTTTTACAAAATATTGAGTTTTATGAAAATTTCGCATAAGACCGATGCGTTTTATACATGGGAAATGGGTAAAGACGCCCACAAAACCGAAAAATCTCTCTAAATCTTTAGATTTAGGAGGGGAGAGGGGGAAATTGGAATATCTAAGATTAATTTTGTGACTGCGATCGCAGACTTAAAACGAAATCGTCACAGCATTAGAGCGGTCGCTGTCACACATTTTGCCTCTAAACATCACCTTGTGTGCTATGCCAGCGTCACTATTTATTTTCGGAGAAGGAGAGATGATATAAGTATCGAATTCAGGGAACGTCTCATGCTTTTAGTTCAACTTATCCCCGGCGCTATTTCCGAAATGCTTGCTTCTGTTACGGATACGGGTTGTTTGACTCTAGCCGATCGCTACGGCTTGATGGCCGCTGTTTTGGACGACTCTCTGGACGAGGAATACAGATATTCGATCAACCGCCTGCTGCGATCTGTACTCAAGGGAAGAGTCAAGATAGTCAACGAACTGTCGGCGATATATTAACAGCATTTAAAAATTTGATGGATTTATGCAGCGCTTCAAGTGCAGAAACCACCGCCCGAGTTAGAAGGAACCCACGATGCCTGCAGCGGATGTAGGGCCTGAAGTTGAGTGGGTGTTCTACAAACTTGCGAGCGCTACTCACCGCCTGATTTTTTTGGATTCTCCAATTCTCGCTTTGTGCGGCACTTACAGAAAAAGTGCTGATTCACAGTTTTGACGCTCAATTGACAGCCTCTTGGGTTGAACGCTTAGGGTAAAATTAGTAAAATTGTTGTGGGCGATCGGCATTTGAGGAGTTTGAGGAAGGAAGTCATCCCAAGCAACGTAATTATAATTATTAGACATCTCCAGAAAAGCTTGTCTTGAACAGGCAGGATGCCTGTTCCACAATAATTATTGGAGAGGTCTATTGAACAGGGCTGGAGATGGCAGGCAAGTTATGAAAATTATTAATCAAACAATCGAAATATTAACAGAAGCAGCCATCGGCATCTACAACATCACGCCCACTTTTGTCAAAATTCATTGGTAATTGATAAAAAATCAATTAGGTCGATCGGCAGGAAAAAACAATAATATCTTGTAGGGGCCGGTCAACCCTGGATCTTGACTCGCCAGCAGTTTATTGCTGCACTCAACCGCCTAAAGTTGGTAGTCGGTTTATTTTCACCTATACAAGACTTATGCAGCCATACTTTATACTGTGCCTGCATTAATCCTGTATTTAGGGCTTGCTGAATATATCGATCGCACTTGAGGTAGCCTGGGTTTTGAGCGCGCGATCGAGAATAAAGTGCA
>NZ_JAUBQW010000282.1:0-2081 GCF_036701485.1 Microcoleus sp. Pol11C3
ATTTTGGCGAACCTTCAGAGTGATGCTATGACCGAGAGTGCATAGATCATGTTTTTTGTCAATGCGTAAGTCCTATGTTATAATAATATGGTAAAAAAAAGGCAACGTCAACGGCAACCAGAAAATGAGTTGCCTTTTCGGAGACTGCGAGAGGACGCTAACTTGAGCCAAGAAGAGTTGGCTGTGCGGATGGGGGTGTCGGCTTCGTCGGTGCGGAGATGGGAAAAGGGAGAGGAACCTACGATGACTGTTCGGCAAATGAGGGATTTTTGCCGTTTGGTGGGGGTATGTTTTGATGACTTGCCGGATTATCTCAGTCGGCGAGTAGATGAGGAAGAGCCATAGGGGGATAGATGGCTCGATCGCACTTTCGATTAAAATAATTAAAATAAGTGCATTAGCGAAGCTTTCCGCAAGAATCAACCTTTCATTTCAGTACAAATTTTGCTGCAGAGGTAGCCGCTCCCACTTTTCGTAACTCTCAGGATGCTCAACTTTCTGATTGAATTAAATCGCCTGCAGGTGGATGTCGTTTTATAGCTTTGTCAGCGGCCCGAATATTAATGACTCTCTCTCGATTTAAGACTAATGCTGTAACTGTAGCTCGTCCAATTGGAGTCAAACCAACTATTGATAATCCATCCGCCGACCAAATAAAATGTTCGCTCCAACTATCTTGTCTGGGGTTAAACAACGGTACTTCTACGTCTGACTGAGCATCTATCGCTCTAGTTTTATCAGATTTCTTGCGGTTGCAGTGAAAGCAAGCTAGTGCCAAATTGTCAATATCGTTAGTCCCACTTTTAGTTAAGGGAATGATGTGCTCGATAGTAAACTCTACGTACTGCCATTGTTCGGAGGCATGACAATATTCGCACAGACAGTTTGCTCTCTGACGAACTTGATTTTGGATATTTTCAGGGATTTGACGGCGAGCGGACATTTCTACACAGTAGGCTGAATCTGACCCAAGAAAAGATTGCGGACAGTCCGATTGACAAAACTGAGGTAATCGTCGATTTCTTCGTAAAGATTGAGTTCTTGTTCTTCGTCAGGATTGAGAGGTAAATTTTGTTGTTTGTCTAACAGTTCTTCTATGCGATTTTTGACTGTTGTGGAGGCTCTAAACATGGGTATACCTTCTACTAATTCAATTCGGATAGCTCCTTCTATAGGTAGAGTATCGCGCAGGTTTTCCAGTTTGGGGAGGATTAGCATAGTTGTGGATTTTATGGGTTTCTGTCTTGATTATATCAAGGTTTTTTTCACTCTTTCCTCACACTATCGGGCACCCCCACCGCCGAAATACCCGATATCGCCTTTAAGTTTTGACACCGAATCAATTCGTTAAAATCCAAACTGCGCCCTTCAATTTGCGCCACTGCCTCGATCGCCCCCAGCAAATGTCCGGCCGCTTCCGCTTCGTTGTAACCGCGCCTTCCCGCTACTCTAATCGCCGCTTCGTCAGCATCTAACTCTACTTGGGAACTGCGGTTGTCGCGCCAAATTCGAGTCATGGCGAGTCCCGTCAAACCGCCCGCGATCGCAGTGCCGATCGCATCTCCCTGCAACAATTCTACAACAGTCCCGACAATTCCCGCCAGAGCCGCACCTTGATAAATATCCGGTTTAAACCACTTAAAACTGCACAGAAAACTGACATTCCGCAATATTAGTAAATCCCGCTGCGGCTTAGATAGCAGCCGCCACAAATCAAAATTAATATAAATCGGGCGAGATTGATTCCAAGGCAAAGGAAAATCGCAGTCAATTACCGTTGATTGTTGTGGCTTATTAATAATTTTACACGTCATACGGCCGGAAGCAGGCATCACATCTAACAGGCGGCGAATTTCTGGTTCTGGGTTCATAATTTTTTGGAAATTGGGAATTGGTTATTAGACCTATTGCATGAATTTTTGATTAATATGTCAACCGCAGATTCAAGGCAGATAAACACAGATAATTTCTAGATAGTTTGGGAATGCTTGCAATTTGAGTCTAATCTGTAGATACTGTATTGACCTGTCAAGGGGTTGTGGATAAAAAGTTTGGGTCAAAAGGCTTTTGGGATTTTAAGA
>NZ_JAUBQW010000058.1:0-35838 GCF_036701485.1 Microcoleus sp. Pol11C3
TGCTAATTTACAACTCTAGATGCCTGTTTTAATTTGAATTCGGTTTGGTTCTGATCCTTCCCTTCAGGGCACTACCTCTTATCTCTTAGTCCGCGTCGGCTGACATCGTTTGTATAGACGCGGTTTCAAGCGCCGGGTTTTTGCCCGTTACAGATTTTCCGCCAGCGAACCGTTGACTCTGTTATTGTAGGCAGTAGCTAGATTATTTTGGGTTTGCGTCCATTTTTCACTACGGGGTTCCCGATTACTTAAAACTATTTGATAACCAGTAATGGCAATTTCAATATTGTTCGATTTCTTCCCAGTGGCAAAATTCCTAATATGAATACTCGAATTTTCAATAAGACCGATAATTGAGCTAATTGTTTCTGACTTTTCGCCGCCAATTAACTTCTCGGCTACTTGCTGTAAAGTCTCGGCAAAACTGGCATTAATAAGATGTTGTAGCCCTTCCAACATGGGGTAAATTACTCCTATATCCCCATTGCGATCTTGTTGGGCTTGCAATAATTATAGGAAAAAAGTTGCATACTCTGGGACTTTTTCACTGGCAGAGTTGTTGCTATGTCCGTCATCGTTCATATCGAGGAGTTGCGCTAGGTAACTAGCTAGATGTCGGAGGAATTTAGCGCCATTTTACCATCCTTGTTATGCTAAGGTTGATGCTACTAACTCGCACGTTTCCAGAAATCCGCGATCGAGTAATTCTGAGTTATCCTGTAATATTTGCGGTTCGTCTCCTTTGGGGGCATTCAGCAGGGTGTGAATTAATTGCAGATAGGCTTGGGTGCGGTTTTCTTCCATTGTGGGGAGTTCTGAATAACACCGGATTTTATTTTATCATGGTTGGAGTTGGTTTGATGGGTGGCGAGAAACTGGGTTTTTGCGAAGATATTTAATCTGAGGCGAAGATATCGGAAAAAACCCAGTTTCTGAGATTGTTAAAGCTGCCTCACTTTAGGCATTAGCCAGCTTCTTTTGAATCATTGCCCAATATTCAGGGAAATCCTCACGGGTATATACTGTTAAAGCTGCTTCATAAAAGGATCTCGCCTTTTCGAGATTTTCATCCCGCGAACCGTTGATTCTGTCATTATGGGCATTACCTAGGTTATATTGAATCATGGCCCAATCTTCAGGAAACTGTTCGCGGGTACGAACAGTTAAAGCAGCGTCAAAAAATGCGATCGCGTGATCGATATTTTCATCCCGCGAACCGTTGATTCTGTTGGCGTAAGCAGCAGCTAGGTTATTTTGAGCCATAGCCCAATCTTCCGGGAAAGCCTCAAGGGTATATACTGTTAAAGCAGCGCCATAAAGGGCGATCGCCATTTCCACATTTTCGGCCCGCGAGCCCTTTATTCTGGTAATATAGGCAGCAGCTAAGTTGTTTTGAGTTTGAGCAAACTTTTCGCTTCCGGGTTGCCGATTATTTAAAACAAGTTGATAAGCGGCAATGGCAATTTCAATATTATCGGCTTTATTCCCACCGGAAAAATTACTAATATTAATGCTCAAGTCTTCAACGAGACTGACAAGTGAATCAATAGTTTGTGCATTTTCGCCCGCAATTAATTTCTGCATTACTTGCTCTAAAATGTCCGCAAAACGAGCATTTAGTAGATTTTTTCGTTCAGCTAGCATCGGGTAAATTACTGCTGTACTGCTATTGCTACCATCTTCGGCTTGCAATAATTCTAGAATAAAGTTTGCATACTCTTGGGGATTTTCACCTGCCGAGATATCACCATCGTTGATATCGATTAATTGTACTAGCTGGCTGATCAGATTCCGCAGGAAATTAGCGCCGTTTTGTCCTCCTTGCTGTGCCATTTTTTCTGCTACTAACTCGCAAGTTTCCAGAAATTCGACATCCAACAATTCTGAGTTATCCTGTAATATCTGCGGTTCTTCTCCGTTGGGGCAATTCAGCAGGGTGTGAATTAGTTCTAGGTAGGCTTGGGCGCGGCTTTCTTCCATTGTTGGGGAGTTGTGAATAATGTCGGGTTTATTTTATCATGCTTGTGGGTGGGTGGCCAGAAACCGGGTTTTTGCGAGAATATTTGGTGAGAGGCGAAGATCTCGGAAAAAACCAGGTTTCTGAGATTGTGCGTGCACACAAACCGCCCAGTTTTCTAATTCCTACACAATGCTACCTTTGGCATTAATCTATCCAAAATTTGCTCGATCGCAATTACTGTCCAATCAATATCAGCTTCTGTGGTTTCTCGCCCTAGAGTCAATCGAATTCCACCCACTGCGCCGATTTCGTCATATCCCATTGCTAATAATATCGGACTGGGTGTTAGTTTGCCGCTGCTACAAGCGGCACCGGAACTAATGCCAATTCCGGCTAAATTTAGCTGTCTTACCATAGTTTTGCCTGTGATTTGCTCTGTGTCTCTCTTTTGGTAAGGGCGACAGGAAGGGGAGACAATGCAAAAACTGGTGTGGTGCGGCAGTCGGTAATATCGATCGCCAGTTGGTACTAAACTGGGTACGTGGGATAATCGGTCAAAAAGTCGATCGCGCAATGCAATTAACCTCGGTGTTTCCACATCCATTTCCTGCAAAGCCAACTCCGCAGCCACTCCAAAACCGACGATAGCGGGCAGTGCTTGCGTTCCTGAACGCAGTTTCAACTCTTGTCCGCCCCCGCCTAACATTGGCACTAATTCTACTCCCTGACGCACGTAAAGCGCCCCCGCACCTTGCGGCCCGTAAAGTTTGTGACTGGAAACCGAAAGCAAGTCTACGGGCAGTTTCTGCACGTCAATTGGCAGCTTGCCGGCAACTTGAACTGCATCGGTATGAAACATGATATTGCGATCGCGAGCAATTTGTCCTAATGCCTCAATTGGTTGCAGCGTCCCAACTTCGCTTTGTCCGTAAATGATTGAAATTAACACTGTATTCGATCGCAGCGACTCTTGCAAATCCAAAGGGTGAATGCGCCCAAATTTATCCACTGGTAGGCGCGTCACTTCCCATCCCAACTGTTCGAGTTGTCGCGCCGGTTCTGCTACTGCGGAATGCTCTACGCTGGAGATAATAATATGCTGCGGTTTTGTATAAAGACGGGCAATTCCCATAATTGCCAAATTGTCCGCTTCAGTGCCACCACTGGTAAAAATCATCGATTCCGGTAGCGCGTTAATCAAGCTAGCAACCTGCATTCTTGCTAATTCTAAAGCAGTGGCCGCCCTTTGTCCCCACTCGTGCAAACTGGAAGGATTTCCCCACTGCTGAGTGAGAGCTTTTTGCATGGCTTGAATCGCTTCTAGGCGTGCGGGTGTTGTGGCGCTATAGTCGAGGTAAATTTGCATGATTTTAAAGGAAGAAGGAAGAAATAAGAAGGAAGGAAGAACAACGAAGAACGAAGAAGGAAGAGATACACAGCACGCTTTTTAGCGATCGATATTTTACGTTTAAAGTGGATTTACAACTAATGACCAATGCCCCATGCCCCATGCCCCATGCCCCATGCCCCATGACTAACTTCCTGGTTTGCAGACGTTGTAATCTTCGTGCGACAAAACTTTTTGGGGAATTAAGAAAGTGCCGCAATCTTCACAAAGCATTCTGTAGTTGCGAGTTACAGGAATACTGATTATCAAACGGTTGTGACGCAGGCGTTTGCCGCCGAAATCTCTGTAATTCTTATTGTCGCCCAAAGCTGCTATAATGGCGCGAGCTTTAGTAACTACGTGGTCGGGCAGACCTCTGAGATCGATGATATCTCTAGCAAATGATGCTTCCCTCTCTTGTTTTTTGGTTTGTTTTTGTGTCAGCACTTCAAGGTAATGCTGCTGCGCCACCAACTCTTGCGTGCAGCGATGGCACGCTTTACCATATCCTTTGTGACCGCACGGAAAAATTCTTTTTCTTTTAGCCATAAAGCAGCGGTATAGGGTTTGACCCACGCCCCTGAATGCTGCTACCCTACCAGTGATGCTTCCGGCATCGAGGCAGTTCTACAAGACGTAAAATCTATTCCCTTGCATAAATTTAATAGGTTGTAACTTTACTTGATCCAATAGCTTTGAACTTTGGGAAGCCTAATAACCTCTATTTTTTTTAATTTTGTGGCTGTATTATATTATCATTTAGTCGGTTTGTGTTGTGCTGGTCTGGTGGCGCTCAATCTGGTGGGCTGCGGACAAACAAAGCAAGACGTGCAGAATTTACCTCTGAGCCTGGCTCCATTGCCTCAAGACCCCTTGTTGCAAGTATACTTCAATCAGTCGATCGCTTCGAGTTATACAGAGCCTTACCGCCAGCAAACTAGACCTGGAGATGATTTAGAAAACTTGATCGCTGTTGCGATCGCTAATGCTGGATCGACGGTAGATGTAGCGGTTCAGGAGTTTCGCTTGCCCAGTATAGCGAGGGTTTTGGCGTCTCGACAACGATCGGGAATTAAAGTGAGATTAATTGTCGAACATATCTATAGTCGCCCTTGGAGCGATTTTACAGCTCAGGATTTAGCGAAATTACCGGAAAGAGAGCGCGATCATTATAGCGAATTTGTGCAACTTGCCGATCGCAATAAAGACGGTAAATTAACGGTCGAGGAAATCAAGCAAAATGATGCTTTGGTAATTGTCAAGGATGCGGGGATTCCTGTAATTGATGATACTGCTGACGGCAGTAAAGGCAGCGGTTTGATGCACCACAAATTTGTGGTGATTGACGGCAAAACCGTAATCGTTACTTCGGCTAATTTTACCACAAGCGATATACACGGCGATTTCAAGACAGTAGCAAGTCGCGGCAATGCGAACAATTTGCTTAAAATTCAAAATGCTCAAGTAGCGCAACTGTTTACTCAAGAATTTAACCTGATGTGGGGCGACGGGCCCGGAGGCAAACCGGACAGCAAATTTGGAATCAAAAAGCCGTTTCGTCAAGTGCAAAAAGTGAGAGTAGGGAATGCGACAGTTGCAGTGCAATTTTCGCCTACAACTGCGACTTTGCCTTGGGAAAAAAGCGGCAACGGTTTGATAAATCGAACTTTGGGTAGTGCGAAAAAGTCGGTTGATTTGGCATTGTTTGTATTTTCGGCTCAGCGATTGTCCAATACTTTGGAAATTGAAGCTAGGCGAGGAGTTGCGGTGCGAGCTTTAATTGACTCTAATTTTATTTATCGCCCTTACAGTGAAGGTTTGGATATGATGGGTGCGACTTTCATCCAAGATTGCAAGTTAGAAGCTGACAATCGCCCTTGGAGAAAGCCGCTGACTACGGTGGGAGTGCCGCTGTTACCAATGGGGGATCGCCTGCACCACAAATTCGGCGTTGTGGACGGCAAAACGGTGCTTACAGGTTCTCACAACTGGAGTGAGGCTGCAAATCACGGGAATGACGAGACGCTGCTGGCGATCGAGAGTCCCACGGTTGCAGCCCATTTTGAGCGTGAGTTCGATCGGCTTTACAAAGGTGCAATCTTGGGAATTCCCGCTCGAATCAAACAGAGAATTGATGCTAAGAAAAAAGAGTGCGATTTACTACAAGCAGCATCAAAATCTGCGGATGCTCAACCTCAAATGGCTGCGGGTAACAAGTTAGTTAATTTGAATGCAGCGACTCAGGAAGAATTAGAAACTTTGCCTGGGGTTGGCCCGAAGTTAGCCGAGAGAATTATTGCAGCGCGGCAACAGCAACCTTTCACCTCTTTGGAGGATGTGGCACGGGTACAGGGAGTCGGGGACAAGATTTTAGAGAGATGGCGCGATCGGGTAACTTTTTAAGCTAAGTTCGCAGCATCGGACTTCAGTCCTTTCTTATCAAACTCTATATTAGAAAGTGTAAAATTAATTAAGAGAACTCAAACCGGAGCGCAGATAAATATGTCTCAGTCTGTTTTACCAGTTTCGGAAAACGATCGAGTTGATGCTTCGCCAACCTTAACTTTTGAAGAATATCTTGTTTATCAGGGAGAACCTGACGTTCTATACGAACTTCACAGGGGAAAATTAATACCGATGGCAGCAGCAACGGCTTTACACGCAAGCATCTGCGAATTCTTAGTTTATATATTGCAGCGTTACTTAGCTGAACACAATCTCGATTTGGTGGCAAAAACTAATGTGGGAGTGAGAACGGAAGAGAATTCCTCGCGCATTCCTGATGTGATTGTTTGTACTCAAAGTCTTTGGGAGGAACTGCTTGCCAGACCTGGTGCTGGTGTTTTCGATTTGAATGAAACGCCAGTGTTAATTGTTGAAGTTGTCAGCCAAAACGAGCGTCAAGATTACGTGACAAAAAGAGCCGAATACGAAAATGCTGGAGTGCCGGAATATTGGATGGCAGACCCGAAACCTAACCGGACTAGGGTGAGAGTTGTAACTTTGCCGGAAAATGAGACTGCTTACGAACAAACGAATTTTGTGCCAGGGCAAAACATCGTGTCTTTGCAGTTTCCCGATCTAGTTTTATCAGTGGATCAAATTCTATCTCCCCCACTTGTCGAAGATTTAATTAAGGAGGAGTATCAACGCACAGGGCGACTGGCGGCGCGTTTGCGGGAGATGGGAATAGACCCGGATGCTATTTAATTGATTTTTTGTGGAACAGGCATCTTGCCTGTTCCACGAGAATCAAGTAATGGGATGAAAGTAAAATGCCGATCCTAACACAATGTATGTTGCTAAAAGGAGCACTCCTTCGAGCCAATTAGAGCGCCCGTCGAGACTAATTAAATTAGCAATTGTCACGGCAATGGCAACTGCAACTACTTCAAACGGATTGAAGTTTAAATCCATCGGCTGATGAATAACTAATCCGATAATCACCAACACCGGCGCTACCAGCAAAGCAACTAGCAAACTCGAACCCATTGCGACAGAAACTGACAAATCCATATTGTTTTTCATCGCAACTCCCACCGCCGTTACATATTCGGCGGCGCCGCCAACAATCGGCAACAGAATTACCCCGGTAAACAGCGGCGTCAATCCCAATCCTTTGGTAGTTTCTTCGACAACACTAACGAAAATTTCTGATTCAAAAGCAACGGCAACAGTTGAGGCAACTAGCACTCCTATCCACAGCCACAAATTGGGTTTGTGCGTAGTGGATTCCTCTTTGGTATTTTGAGGATTTTCTGACTCTAGTTCTAGTAACCCAACATCGTAAAGATAGCTGTGAGTTTTTAATGAAAATAGCAGAGTTAGAGCGTAAACTGCAATTAGGACGATCGCAGTTATTAAGGAAAGATTCTGAATGGCTGCGGGTTCGACTCCATTGGATGTATAAATTACCATTGTCGGCAGCAGAATCGCAATCACTGCTAGAGTCATTGTGGAACCGTTCACCCGCGCGATAATTGGCTTAAATTCTTGTTCTTTGTAGCGTATTCCCCCTAACAGCATGGAAAATCCCATGACTAAGAGTAAGTTACTGATAATTGTGCCGGTTATGCTGGCTTTCACAATGTCAATTAAGCCGGCTTTCAGGGCAACTATGGCAATAATTAATTCTGTAGCATTGCCGAAGACTGCATTTAATAAGCCGCCTATGGAGGGGCCTGTAACGATCGCCACTTCTTCTGTTGCTGTGCTCAACCAAATCGCCAGAGGTATAATGCCTAAAGCGGATGTGATGAAAACTGCAAGGGAACCCCAGTGCAAATACTCAGCGGCGATGGAAATGGGGATGAAAATTAACAGCGCTATGGAAAGAATCTTTTTTATTGACATAGGAACTCGGATGGTGTATTGAAGAGTGAGGTCGAGTTGTGGGGGCGATCGCAAAGTGGATTTTACACTATTGAACTATTCTCTGACAATTCTGCTGGCGAGTGCGATCGATAATTGGGAATTTTTAACCCCAAATGCACGCAGATCGAGGCAGATTGAATATAATAGAATTATATCGACATCGGTGAAAAGATATGTCTCAATCTGTAGTGCCAGTTGTTGAATCAAAGCAAATTGATACTTCACCCACTTTGACCTTTGAAGAATACCGATTTTATCAAACTGATTCCGATCTACAATATGAACTGTACAAAGGCAAATTAATTCCGATGCCAACCGCAACAGTTTTACATATCAAAATTTGCGAATATTTAGTTTACAAATTGCAGCGTTACCTAGCTGAACACAATCTTGACTTAGTAGCAAAGACAGGCCTGGGAGTAAGAACAGAAGAAGATACCTCCCGGATTCCTGATGTAGTTGTTTGTACTCAAAGTCTTTTAGAACAAGCTGCTGCTAGACCAGGTTCTGGTATCCTCGATTTTGAAGAAATGCCGCTGTTAGTCATAGAGGTAGTGAGTCAAAATCGGCGCGCCGATTATGTGATTAAACGAGCTGAGTACGAACTAGCTAACGTACCTGAATAGACCTCTTGCAAAAGTCCTTTTAATCAAATTTTGGAACGGGCAAGATGCCCGTTCCACAAGAAAAAATGTTTTTTGTGGGATGGGCATCTTGCCCGTCCTAGTTATTTTTGCAAGAGGTCTAATATGTCATTGTTGACCCTACACCTACTAACAAAGAATTGGTGCGAGTTTTAGCCTTTCCTGAAGGGGAAGACATCTATACCCAGACTGATTTTAGGGCGGGGCAACAAATGGTGTCTGTAGTATTTCCCAATCTGACATTATCAGTGAATGAAATACTGTGTCCGCCATTAGTTGAAGGGTTGATTAAAGCAGAACAAGCTCGGTTCCAGGAACTCGAACAAGGGGCTGAAAGATTGGCGGTGAGGTTGCGAGAATTAGGAGTAGATCCCGATCGCATTTAGGAGATTGGATGACCCAGAAGTCAAGAGTTAATTGTTATTAGTTATATCAAATCCGCGCTGCATCGGAATTGTTTAGATATCTCTTCTTTTCATCTGCGTGAATCCGCGTCAATCCCTTGTCATCTGCGCTTGCTGAAATTATCTTCTTTTGACCGCAGATACAGGCAGATAAACACAGATTAACGCAGATGAGTTAGATCTATCGATCGGGCTTGATACTGTGCAGCTATTCAACCCAACGCACCCGCACAAAATGAGCTTCGCGTCCCCAGAAGTCCTGACTTAGAGTAATATCAACAACACTCAAATTAAACGGAATAGCAGTTGTGACGTACCGCTGAGCCAGAGCTCCCACATCAGGAGCTAACTGAGCAGCAGCAGCAGCCGCCGCACCCAAACCTAAAAGTTGCAGAATGGGCCCTCGCGGTAAGGCTAAATTGATGCCGACAGCAAGTCCTGCTGTCAGCAGCATTGCCACTGACAGATTCGTGCCACAGCGGGGATGTACAGCTAAATCCCACTCTCCGCTGCCAATCCGCTGCAAAGCCTCGCGCACTGCCTGACGCAACTGTGCAATGTTAACGTGACCATAAAGATAAAACCCTTGGTCTGTGGACATCCCGCCCAATAACTCATTATCGGTTCTTGCTGTCGTCGCACCAACCGATTGGCTGAGTACCCAAACCGTAGCGTGTTCTAAAGCATGAACTTGGCGCAAAGTCAAGACTTCCTTCAAACCGGGCACAAAATCGAGTTGTCGCAACAAATCAGCATCTTGAGTCCGCTGCGGGGCAAAGTCGAAGGGAAACTGGCCGGTGCGGCCGGAAGCAGAAGCAGTAGTTGTCATATCAAAACGCCTCCATCAACTCAATTAAGTGGATATTTAACATTAGCAATTCGGTTGAGAAAAAGCGGGTCATAAATTATCAATAGTTTTGACTTTAAAACCTAGCAATGGCAGGTTGTGTGCAAAAATTATTAGCCCTCAACCTGCCCTTACTAACAGATAGCACTTATTCCCCGTTTATTGGTTTACCCGCTGGCCCTCACGGAATACTCCCGGAATTCGCCGGCCTCTGGTATCGATAATTGTGCCTTTGCCGTGAGGCAATCCCTTGCGTAACTCTCCCTGATAGCGGATACCGTTGGAGAACGAACAGTTACCCTTGCCATCAAGTTCTTGAGTATAGAACTGTCCCGAACACCGACTGCCGTCAGCGCGGGTGAACGCTCCCGTACCTAAAGGCTTGCCCCCTAAAAATTGACCCACAAAGCGATCGCCATTAGCAAAAATGAATTGCCCTTGTCCCGTGGGCACGCCTACTTTTTGATCGAGAGAAAATGACCCTATATAGCGATCGCCATTAGTAAAAATAGCTGTCCCGGAACTAACTTTGCCATCTCGGAATATGCCCTCCACGCGGGCGTCGTCCTTAAATATAAATTGTCCTCGACCATTTGGTTTGCCCAGACGGAACTGCCCCTCATAGCGATCGCCGCTGGAATATACGTATACCCCAGCGCCACTGGGCAAACCGTTGACGAACTGTCCGATGTAGCTATCACCGCTGTCATAATCACACCTAACTCTACCTGTAGCGATAGCTGGCACGCAGCGACCGGTTCTAGCTTCTGTTCCTTGCGCCATTGAGGGCAAGGGATAAGTCGCGTAACTACCAATTCCCGACACTGATGCAACTAATAAAGCGATTCCACTGATCCAAGAACGGGAAATCATCAATCAACTTTCTCCTATGCGCTTCTGGATATTATTTTCCTTCGTCATTTGTCTTTTGTCCCATTTGTGGTCAAAAGTTGGCTGAAAACCTCAATCATTTATCCTTTACGAAACTCCGGGCTTGCCGTTGCGAAATACCCCCGGAAAGCGCCTACCGCTAGCATCGATCATCGTCCCGACACCGTGAGGCACTCCCTTTCGCAATTCTCCTTCATAGCGCGTACCATTGGGAAAAGTGCAGGAGACACTAGCATCAAGTTCTTGATTGAAAAATCTGCCGGAACAGCGAGTGCCGTCTTTGCGTACCAATACCCCTGGGCCAAAGGGCGAACCTGCAAAGAATTGTCCTTCATAGCGATCGCCATTGTCGTAAAAAAATTGACCCCGCCCAGCAGGTTGGCTGCTAATAACATCTGTCTGAATGTTCCTGACGACTGCGAACTCTCCGACGTAGCGCTCGCCGTTGGAAAAAACGACCGTCCCAGATCTCATTGTGCCGTCTTGGAACACGCCTGTGTAGCGGGCATCATCTTTAAAAATGAATGTCCCTCTACCATTTGGCACTCCCTTCCGAAAATTTCCTTCGTAGCGATCGCCATTAGCATACACGTAGACTCCGCTGCCATCGGGTAAGCCGTTGACGAAATTTCCCTCGTAGTTATCGCCTCCCTCGTAATTGCATTTCACTCTTCCGGTAGGAGGGTTGCCTTGGCAGAAGGGAGGCCGTTTTCCTTCTTCTGGTTTTTTTTGCTCTGGTTTTGCTTGAGCCATTGATGGCTGGGGACTCAAGAGATTAGTGGCGCTGCCGATAAAAGAAGCAACTAATATCACCATCGCTAATTTTTGAATTGAACCGAGCATGATCAATCTCCTTTAACTTCAATTACTAATAGGGATTTTCTAGAAGCTAATACTCGCTGAAAAGTCGTCTATTTTTTAATCCCTGTACTAATTTTACCTTCAGGTTTGAGATCTGCCCTAAATGCAAAAAGGCAAAAATTATAGTTTTTGCCTTTAGCATTTTTCCTGCTTTACTGTCAATTTTTAGCGTCGCGTTGAGCTATTAGTATTTGGCAGACGGCTAATAACTGCATTGGCGGGTTGGGGTTGGCGACTTGCGGGTTTTTCGCCCACACCTTTGGCTACCTCAACGCCGTTTTCCTCCAGAATCACGATCGGATCGGCTCCTTGCTTGAGATCTACCCGCTTCACCAACACTTGCCCGTTAGACAGCCGCTGCCCAACTTTGACATATCGGCTGGTTGGTTCATTCGGTACTTTGACAATCACTTGCGTCTCGTTCCCGACTTTTACCACCCCGCTGACTTCAGTGCCTGTAGCGAGGTCAGTAGAAGGCGGTGGCGGTGGTGCAGGAACTACTGGGATCACGGGAGGAGGCGGGGGATTTGGGTCTACCCACTGGGGCGGGCGCTTGTCTACTGGCAGTTCTGGCAGATCCGGTACTCCTATGGGTCTCGCTGCTATTGGCTGGGGCGGGCGCGGGGGACCCGAACGACGAGGCTGCGGATTCCGCGCATCTTGGGCTCTACCTCCTATTGGCCCAGTTGCAGGAGGACGGGTGCCAGTACCTCTTCTTAGCCTGGCATTCGGGTCTCTCCATTGGGGGGGGCGCTTGTCTACTGGCAGTTCCGGCAGATCCGGTACTCCTATGGGTCTAGCTGCAATGGGTTCGAGTCCAGGCGGGGATGTACGAGTACGACCTAACTGAGGAGGAGTGAGCCCCGGAACTTGTGGCGGCAAGCCAATTTGTCCCCCGGTGCCTCCGGGTAAGGAACCATTACTGCCACCGCCACCTAACCGAGGAGCAGTTAGCCCTGGAACTAGGGGCGGCGAGCCAATTTGCCCCCCCTCACCTCCAGGAAGTAAAGGGCCTCCCGATCGACCTCGTAGTTGCTGAGTGCTCCCTCGACCGCCCGTGGGTGACCCGGGGAGAGTAACCGTCTGATTAGGCCTGTTAATGGGGGGGGGAGCCAATAACTCGGGAAGTTGGGGTAGCACGGCAACTTGTCGCTGTGGCAGTTTGGGGAGTTCTGAGCTAATCCCAGCCGCTCCGTTGGCTCCTGCAGGGATTTGTAATGCGATCGGCGGCAGCGGCCCAAAGGGGTCTAACTGAGAAGGATTGGCTGTCAAAGGGCCTTGGGGCACTGGCTGAAGCGGAAGCGTTGGATTCCTGTCCTTTTTGTTGCCGATGCCTGTTTGAGCCTGTCTTGCTCGTTCGTCTGGGTTGGTCGATCGAATTAACCCTGGAGGCTGGGCGGCTACTACTGGAGACTGGAAAGTCTGAGCTGCTGGGGTGGGGCTTGCCGAGGCGGCCGGAGACGGAGAGGCTGCACTAGGGCTGGGGCTGGGGCTGGGGCTGGCTGTGTTGCTGCCCTCGCCACCGCAGCCTCCGATCGAGAAAGCTAGTAGTCCTATAGTCGCAAAATATAAAAGTTTGTGCATTGCCGATCGCCCCCAAATGCTTACTTAATTTCAAGATATCTAACAAGGCTCTGCAATTACAGCCTGTTGCCGTTTATCAGTTTATCTGTGTTCGATGTTATGCGATCGCTTGAAAATTGCCAAGTTTTCCTGATGATCTGAATCTGGGGGATCGGGCGCTGGGTTTTTTGGATCAAGTTAGGATATTAATGGCGGTCGTTGTGGGAAATATTGAAGCAATCAAGGTATTTAGATAATGGCAAAAGTGATTCTCAAGCGAATTTGGCGATCGGGCTTGGTTTGTGCGAGCGTTTTGGTTGGTATGGGATCGGTGGGGGGCGAGGTGCATTCTGATTCACATCAGCCAGAAACCCAGGTGATGACATTGGTGCGCGATGTGAGTTCCCAGCAGCACGCGCGGCGCAGCTATCCCGAAGGGAATCGCACTATAACGGGATCGGGATTCACAACTGGCAAATTGTACTCTCAGTTTTGGAACCCATCGAATCCTGGTGCCAAACCCCCAGCAAATCAACCGGCTAAGCCACGGGGGAATCCACAGGTATTTCAAGCTAAAATCAAGCGTCGCGCAGGCGGGACGCCGGTGATTGATGTGGTATTTAACGGCAACAAGACTTTTGAGATGATTCTCGATACGGGGGCGAGTGGCACTTTGATTTCTCAGCCGATGGCTACTGCACTGGGAGTAAGGCCGGTGCGTACCGTGAGAGCGGGGATCGCTGACGGTAGCGTTGTCGAGTTCCCGATCGGTATCGTGCGATCGATTCGGGTTGGGGGTGCTGTGATCCAAAATGTCGAAGTGGCAATCGCCAAACAAATGCCAATAGGTCTGCTGGGTCACGATTTCTTTGGTAATTACGATGTCACAATTAAAAAAGATGTTGTAGAATTTTATGTCCGCTGAAAGTGAGCCGATTCGGAAACGGATTGGTGCTCAACTCGTTTAAAGTTATTCCCAGCCCTGTCAAAGCTGTTTAATCTATTCCTTGAGGCAGTAGTAAAAGTCCGCCCTCTGTGGTATTATTCTAAGTGTTTCAATAGCAACCTACCGTTGAACAATTGTGAAAATGCGGCAGCAAAAGCAGGGTCGCTGTTGGTGAGATCGGTAACAGTCTCCGATTGTGGATTCACAGTACAAGGCAAGGTAATCCATTAAACAATTCGCAAAGCAGGTCGAAATTAGATCCCAAAATGCTGTGGCTGAGGGAATTTTGGTAGGCTTTGTTCAGCCGGAGCGTAGAAAATATGTAAACTGATGAGCGGAAGATGTTCCGCAAAATCGGCAATCATGCAGATCGAGAAATTAATTATTGTAAATAAGGTATTCGCATGGCACAAGCGTCTGTATCTCCTGTAGTGCTGATTATTCTAGACGGCTGGGGTTATCGTGAAGAAAAAGACGGAAATGCGATCGCCGCTGCGAACACACCCGTGATGGACAGTCTCTGGGCCGCTTATCCCAGAACTCTGATTAAAACATCGGGCCGGGCGGTAGGTCTTCCTGACGGGCAAATGGGCAACTCAGAGGTTGGTCACTTGAATCTGGGCGCGGGTCGCGTGGTTCCTCAAGAGTTGGTGCGGATCTCGGATGCAGTGGAAGATGGTTCTTTGCTCAACAACCGGGCGCTGGTTGGGCTTTGCGAGAAAGTCCGCACCACGGGCGGCAAGTTGCACCTGACTGGTCTTTGTTCTGAAGGTGGGGTTCATTCCCATCTCAGTCATATTAAGGGTTTGCTGCAATTAGCAAAAGCACAGGGAATTTCTGAGGTTTGCATTCACGCGATTACTGACGGTCGCGATACTACTCCGAAAGAAGGTGTCGAAGCTCTAGGCAAGATTGAAAGTTATATCGCAGAGGTAGGGGTCGGTCGGATTGCGACCATGAGCGGCCGCTACTACGCGATGGATAGGGACAAGCGCTGGGATCGGGTGCAGCGCGCTTACGAGGTGATGACGACTGAGGGTGCTCCTGACGGTCGATCGGCAGTTGATGTGTTGCAGGCCTCCTATGCTGAAGGAGTGACCGACGAGTTTGCAGTTCCGACTCGAATTGCTCCTGGGGCGGTGGCATCGGGCGATGGGGTAATTTTCTTTAATTTTCGCCCGGACAGGGCTAGAGAATTGACTCAGGCTTTTGTAGCGCCGGATTTTAAGGGGTTTGAACGGCAGTTAATTGAGCCGTTGGCGTTTGCGAGTTTTACTCAGTACGACCCGAAACTGTCGTCGGTAATGGTGGCTTTTGAACCGCAGAATTTGAACAATATTCTGGGCGAGGTGATTTCTAAGCACGGTTTGCAGCAGTTGCGGACGGCGGAAACTGAAAAGTACGCTCATGTGACTTATTTTTTTAATGGGGGTCTGGAAGAGCCTTTTATAGGGGAACACCGGGAGTTGGTGCAGAGCCCGATGGTCAGGACTTACGATGAGGCGCCCCAGATGTCGGCGGATATGGTGACGGATGGGGTGGTGACGGCTTTGGAAAAAGGCATCTATTCGTTTATGGTGATTAACTACGCTAACCCGGATATGGTTGGTCATACGGGGATGATGGATGCGACGATAATTGCGATCGAAACTGTGGATAAATGTTTGGGGCGGCTGTTGAGCGCCATTAGTAAAGCTGGGGGTACGGCAATTATTATTGCTGATCACGGAAATGCTGAGCAGATGTTTGACGAGAACAGGAATCCCTGGACGGCTCACACTACTAACCCGGTTCCGTTTATTCTCGTAGAAGGCGAAGGTCTGAAGATTCCGGGTCACGGAACGGATGTTCCTCTGAGGACGGATGGTTGTTTGGCGGATATTGCGCCGACGATTCTGGAGCTGTTGAGGTTGCCTCAGCCACCGGAGATGACGGGACGCTCTATGATTGAACCCGCTAATTTTGAAGTTCGCGCCAATCGCACTCCGGTGCGAGTCCGATTGTAGTAGGGACGCAGCAGTAGGGACAAAGGCGGCGCGGTGCATTGGTGTCAATTTAAGCTGTCATCCGCCCAGTCCTCCCGCCTATCCGGTAGTCCGCCAGGGAATGAATTCCCTGTCTAATAGCGAAAGTCCTCTCAAGAGGACTAATGAGTTTAAAAATTCGGCGTTGGTGAATTGGGGTATGAAATTTGTAGGGGCAATCCCCCCGTGGTTGCCCCACTGCTCACAGCGTAAGCACTTAGAATTACCCCATCAGGCAAAATCATACTTGGATTCAGCAGTACCAAAATTCTTCTTTTCAGTCCTCTTAAGAGGACTTTCGCTTTGAGGCAGGGAATTCATTCCCTGCCGGACTGCGGGTTTGAGGTTAAGTTGACACGCCTTGGACTCTTGGAGTGTCCCTTCATAAATTGCGGGCGATCGACCGAATTTGATATGATAATAAATTACCGATTACTAATTACCAATTACTCCAGATTATGAATATTGTTTCTGTGTTACAAGTTATCTGGTCTTTGTCTGCTTTAGGGCTTGTGATTTTTGTGTTGCTGCACAGTCCTAAAGGCGATGGTATTGGAGGGATTGGCGGACAAGCTCAATTGTTTACCAGCGCCAAGAGTGCGGAAACGAGTCTGAACCGGATTACTTGGGGTCTGTCTATTGTTTTTATGGGTTTGACTGTGATTTTGAGTGCGGGTTGGTTGACGCCTAAGTTATAAGATTCGGATTTTTAACCGCAGATGAACGCAGATAGACGCAGATAATATCAAGTTCATCTGCGTTTATTTGTGTCTATCTGCGGTTGCAAAAATGCGGTTGTGGAAAGTTACGCTAAAACCTCGATTGCGGGCTGGTTTGGGATTGGCTTTATGTTGTTTTAGCCTGATAATTTTTAGTCAGGTTAATACTCCGGCTGCAAGTCTTTCTCCTCTCCCGAATAGTTTGCCCAATCCACAGGTTCACCCTTTGCCGCCAACGCTGGCAAATTGGCAAGATTCCACGGATAGTGGTGATTATTTTGACCAGGTTAAGCCACCGAATTTCGGTCATTTGTTGTGGTCTAAGTTTCCGATTCAGGTTTATGTTGAGCGTCCAGTTGATGCTAATAAATCTGAAGAATGGGTGGCGGCTGTGTTGGATGTGGTGCGGGAATGGGGGGTTTATTTGCCTTTGGAAGTGGTGGATAGTTCGGATGTGGCTGATATTAGGATTTTACGTCGGGCTCCGCCTTTGCGTCAAGGGGTTTTGCGATCGCGCTCTGGAGAGGCTACCTATGAATTGTACGCCCGTCGGGATGGAGATAAAACTGTGTTATCTCATCGGTTTTCGGTTTATTTGAATCCGAATCAAGTGGGTAAGTATATTCCGGCGACAGCGCGCCACGAGTTGGGTCACGCTTTGGGAATTTGGGGCCACAGTTTGATGGAAACTGATGTGCTTTATTTTTCTCAGGTGAGAAATCCTCCGCCTATTTCAGCGAGGGATGTTAATACTTTGAAGCGGGTTTATGAACAGCCGACTCGGTTGGGGTGGGAATTTTAGTTACGCGCGAATGGAATTGGCTTCTACAGAAACTAAGTCCGCCTTCGCGGACTCTAAGAACACGATAGTTAATAGGAAAGAGAAGAAAGATGAAAGATGAAGCTTTTGGGATTGTGCCAGTTTTTGCGACTGAAACTGATAGTTTATTTTTGTTGATTCAACATCAAGCCGGACATTGGGCGTTTCCAAAAGGTCACGCGAATCCGGGGGAATCGGCGCTAGAAACGGCGAAGCGGGAGTTTGAGGAGGAAACTGGCATCCGCGATTGTGAAGTGCTTGAGGAGCCTAGTTTTGTGGAACGTTATTCTTTTGTTAAGGAAGGGAAGCCTAGTTCGGTGCAACATTATTCCTCTGCGAAGGAAGGAGAATCCATTGAAAAGACTGTTACTTACTTTTTGGCTTTTGTAAATTCAAGGGAAGTTCAGTTGCAAGTAGAGGAGGTTCAAAATTCGGCCTGGACTTCCTTTGAGGATGCAGTTAAGCTGATTACTTTTGATGGGAATCGGCAAGTTTTAAGGGAAGTCAAAGCCTTTTTGGACGCGAGGAATGAGTGTTAATCAGTCTTGGAGGCACACACTTGTTTATGTAGAGGTCGCCGCACCTTACGCTATAAGTAGTGTGTCAAAGCAATTTTTGCGTCCACGATTGTTAAGATATAGTCCAATACGGTTCACTTAACACTATTTATACCCCGGAGATCCCCCTAAATCCCCCTTAAGAAGGGGGACTTTGAGGGCATTCTTGTCCCCCCCTTTTTAAGGGGGGTTAGGGGGGATCTGTCTTAAGTGAACCGTATTGAGATATAGTCCGGTTATACGATCGCCATTAAGTTTGTACTAAGGACTTTAGTGCTTAGTGAATACAAGCTTTAAGAGAGGGCTCCAGTCCTTACTACAAACTAATTGTATTGTTAAATACCCGACATCTTCAAGAAGTCGGGTATCTAGGTATTCTGTGAGATTATTTGTTGGTTTTCTGGGCTTGGGCGTGGTGTTGCAAGCGAGAGACAACGTTGTAGGCGTCGGGGCCAGGAGTATCGTGTTCGCCAGAGCCGTCCATGTGGCCGTCAATGGCTTTCCAACCAGGAATTCCGCCTTTTAGTTCGGCTACTTTTTGAAAGCCTGCTGCGCGGAGAAGATTGGCAGCTTCGGCGGTTTGTTGGTCGTTTTCGCCGTAGATGTAGATGTCGCGGACGGGTTCTAGGCTGGCTTTTGCTCGCTCTACTAAGTCTGCCATTGGCATCATTACGGCGCCGGTAATGTGGCTTTTGGTGAAGCTTTCAAAGTCACGAGCGTCGATGATTGTGAGTCCGGGTTCGCCCCAATCTAAACGGGCTTTGAGGTCGTGGCTAGATGCTTGAGCTTTTAAACCGGGAGGGGTGGGGGTCAAATCAGGAAGTTTTTCTTTGATGTCGGAAATTTGGTCGGGAATAGTTTTCATGGGTAAAATGTTGTTCAATGTTTTGATTGCCACTGCAATGTAACAAGATGTGTAGGTTGAATTCGTCTTTCTAAAGGCAGAATGCGGCATTGAACTAAAGTCGCAGTTAAGCTGGGTTGTGGCTGGTTAATTAAGGTTGGGATCGCTACATTTGTTGAGTTTGCTAATTTGTATACGGCGCTGATGAGGATTGTTTTGATTGGAAAGTGCGATCGCTCGTATTTGCTGCGGATAATTGGAAGTGCTATAATCTATAAAACATTTTATTTTATCAATTCATAAGTTTTTAGTCAATGCTCATATTTTGGGTAATCGAATTTTACTGCTGTGATCAGTGACAAAATTATTTAAGAATGAAATCTGCATAAGTTATTCGCAGGTTCCTTGGCGTGCTTGCGGAAAAGTTTAAAATTTTCCCAGCAAGGTTTCTGGTAAAATTTGATAGTAAAAACAAGTATTTAAAGGTATGGATATGTCTGAGCTAGATGAAATTGCGGTGTCTAAAACTTTGACACCCGAAGAGCAAGCGGTGTGGGATGCGAAGGCGAAAGTTCGGGTACTGCTGAATTTGTGGGATTTGAGCGGCGGGAAGATGAAGGTGAAAAAGGGGGATTTGACTAAGCGGATTGTGCGGACTAATGAGACGAGTCAGAGATATGTGGAAGTGCTCGGGGAGTTGCAGGCAACTGGGGCGATCGAGTATTCGCTGGTAAATCGGGTGACGCTGGTGGAATTGAGCGCCAAAGGGAAAGAAGTTTTAGCGCAGGGGCTCAAAAGTCGGGATTCTCTGTTTGAGTTTGATGGTTCTCAAATTGGTACTAGGCTGGGAAATTCTTTGTTGAAGTGGATTCGGCATCAGGATGGTGCGGCGAGTGTTGGGGTTGAGAAAGCGAAGGGGGATGTAGGCGCGATCGCATCCTATGACGATTTTAAGGCTGTGGCGATCGATGTGTATGACAGCTTGAACCGGGATTATAACTTAGATGATTTAGTGCCGATTTATCGGATGCGTCGGGCGATCGGGGAAAGGGTAGGGCGATCTCAGTTCAATGAGTGGCTTTTGGAAATGCAGGCTCAAGATATTCTCCAACTTGTAGGTGGCAGTGTAGAAGACAGCGCCCCCGACAAAATCGAAGATTCTATCACCACAAAAGTGAACGGTTTGCGCTGCTATGTCAAGCGTTTAACCTAATTAACTTGAGTTAGTAGTGCATTCGCTCCTTTATCTTCACACGCACACAAAACGATGAATGACTTTCACTCTTCAATCGCCGATCTCAATAAAGCTATTGCAAGTCAAAACCCTTTTGACAGATCGTTAATAGTCAGGAGCAATGATATTTGGAAGCCAAGTTTTCCTGACGTTCCTTCTATCAATGCTCATGCCTCTGATGCTGTCTTTCAGGCGATAGAGCAAATCCGCGCCGGGTATCGTACAGTTAGTGGCATCACGATCAAAGCTGAAAAAGGTCTAGGAAAAAGCCACCTAATCAGTCGGATTCGCCGCCGCCTTCTAGATGAAGGTGGTTCTTTCTTTGTTTATATGAGCGACGTAGACTATGGAAACTTAAACCGAGTCCACGCTAACTTTCTAAACACTTTGTCTTTAAGCCTGAAACAGATTGGTAACGAAGGCGTAATGCAGTGGCAAGAATTAGCAACTGCTTTGCTCAATGAGGCATTAGGAAAAACTCACATAGCTCAAAATTTAGTCAAGCAATTTTCGGGGGCATTAGCTAAAAATCCTAAATTAGTTGATCGCTTAACTGAAAAAGTGCTTCAACTGAAGTCAAACATCGAAAATCCTTATTTGATCCAGGCTATTCTGTGGACACTTTCTTCAGATAAAGTGAGCTTTGCAACCAACTGGCTGTCTGGAAAAGCCTTGGCACAGGGACAAGCTGATGCAATGGGTTTACCAAATTCTACAGAAGAGGATAAAGAAGGTGAAGCATTTCAGACTGTTTGTCAAATTTTAGACTTAATCGGTGATTACAGAACTCTAGTAATTGGCTTTGATGAGTTAGAGAGTGTAGATCGGAATGAAGCTGGTTTCAGCAGGGCGCAGGTCGCGGCACTCTTAGTAAAAGACCTGTACGGTAAAATTAAACGAGGTGTCTTAATGACAGCTATGTTTGATGAAACTTGGCAATTTCAAATTAGAGCATTACCCCAGGCCGAGTCAGTCACGGCTAGAATGGGTGAAAAGATTTTTGATTTACAGTATCTGAATGCTGATGATGTAGTGACTCTAGTTTCTCAATGGCTCAAAGAATTTTATGACAGTAAAGGTTTAACTCCACCTTATCCCGTTTATCCTTTTCATGAAGGTGAACTGAGAGAACTGGGAAAAGAAAAGTTAATTGTCAGAAAGGTTTTAGAGGAGTGTGCTAAGAATTGGAAAGTGCCTGACGATTCTACTCCACCGCCAACAGCAGCAGATCCACTCCATCAAGTTGAACTTGCTTTTAACAACGAACTGAATGCACTTGAAGAAACAATCGAGAAATATTTTGACGATAGCGATATTTTAGCCGAGGCTCTATATTTCGCCTTTTTTGCAGTCAAAGGGGAGACTGTGGGACGAGTGCAAGTGGAGGAGATTGAAAAGGTACAAACTAAAGCTGTAGACAAAGGTTATCTCGACTTTAGAATTCGAGGCAAAGAAAATGGAAAGTCGGTCAAGATAGTAGTAGCAGTTATTCAAGACTCTATAACAAGGTTTGTGACCGCTGCATTAAGTCGATTAATTGACTATCAAAAGTTTGATATGACTCGCGGTTGTTTAGTTCGTTCTAAAGCTGTTAAACCGAACTCATTAGGAAAACAGTATTTAGATAGACTTCTCTCTCAAGAACTAGGTGGAGAATTTGTCAACCTTGCAACTGAAGATATCAAGCCTTTATTAGCTATTTATTTTGTCAACAAGGCTCGAACAGATTATGATGTAACCGAAGACCAAATACTGGAGTTTATTGTTCAGAAAAAGCTCGCGACTGAAAATTATCTAATTTGTGAAATTCTTAGCGATCCGTCGGGTCAGATTCCTGATGGGTTGGTTGATGAAAATGAGATAGCTAAAAGTACGCTCATACCTGATACCAGGGAAATTAACAACCTCGACGAAGCACTTGATAATTTATTAGGTCAAATAAGTGGATGAGTTATTCTGTTTTTGTTGATACGGCTTTGCAGTTACCTCCGCCAGATGTGGAAGCCTTAATCGAAGGGCGAGTGATTGCAGCCATGCCTCGAATTTTCATCGAGCCTGGTAGGTCATTTGCCCTATATCCAGCCAATATCTCGATTAATTTGCTTCCCCATGAGCAATACTACCGATCGAGTTTTTTACCAATTGCTAAAACCTCATTTTCTCAGTTAAGTTCTGAGACGGTTTTGATAAAAGCTTGGGCTAAGTGCGAATGGTGTCAAATACTAAACGATTCCGAATCATTAGAGGCTTTGTCGCAGTTAACAGTCTGGACAACAGAGGCATTACAGCAAACTCTCCTGCAACGACGTAATATTTTTCTAACTCATCTTCGCGTTTATTTGCTGCCTCAGCCGCTGGAAATGCCAGTGAATCCCAGCGGCAATTTTGTATCTTTGCCAAAGTCTCTAAATGTTACTGATTCAACGCCAGTGTTGAGCGAGTCTATCTTTGCTAAACGCCGTCAAAAGCTGGAAAAACTAGAGCCTCCTGAACATCCAGAATTGGAAGAGTTGCAAAGTGCATTAGTGCATTTATCCACCACAAACACAAAGGCCAAACAACTAGACGCAGAAATCAAAATGTTTCTAGGTTGGTCGGAAAAATTACCCACAACACAACCAGACTCGGATTTAGCGTGGATAAGTGCGATCGCACAAATCGGCAACTCTAGCGATGGTAATACATTTGAAAAGTTAGTCCGCAAAAGTTTTGTCAAGCTAGGTTTTGCCAATTCTAACACCAATCCGAAAGCTAGTCTCAATCCAGAATCAACAGGCGGCGCTGGTGGTTTAGACTTTTATTGCGAGACTCCCTATCCAGTAGCGGGAGAGTGCAAAGCTAGCAAACATGAAAGTGTACCTAATAGTGTAACGGCTCAACTAATTCATTTAGGTTTGACTCACTTGGGTCAAGATAAGTTCGATCGATCCGTTAAAATTATTTTGGCGGCTGGGCCTTTAACTAATCCAGCTAATCAAGCAGCTATTGGTAGTAAAATGAATGTAATTCGCCCGGAAACATTGCAAAAGCTGGTTGAACTGAAAGCTAAGCAACCAGGTTCGATCGATTTATTACAGTTAAAACCTTGTTTGGAACAACAGCCGTTTGGTGAGGAAGCCGATGCTAAGGTTAATCGCTATATTGACGAGGTGCGGGAAAAGCTTAAAGTGCGATCGCACATAGTTCAGCTAGTCAAAGACTTTTTGGAAAGAACAAAATCAACAAGTGTTGAATTTAATCAGCTTCACGGTGCTTATGCCTTTTCTATGTCGCCCCAACCTTTAAAATATGAAGAAATGCACCACATTTTAATAGAACTTTCCTCACCTTTGACGGGTTACTTAGGGCGAATTAAAGGCGAAGATTTAGGGCGCGATCGCTTTTATTTCCTGCACGACTTGCCGATCGATGATTGAGATACGTCAAGGGCGATTTCCCCTACCCTTTGGGAACCCTTGCGGGAAGATAGCTTCGCCTCACGCACTTTATTCCATCTCCTACACAGCATCAGGATCTACGCCCAATTCCCGCAACCTCGCCGCCAACTTTTCAGCACCCTGTTCGACTGTTTGTAGATGTTTCCTCAATTTTACCAAATTCACCTGCAACGACCACTAAAAAATACCGAATATCTGGCTCTCAAAATTTTGGTATATGTCTGGCTATCTCACAAACAAGTTAGCCTGGAATTAATAGCGACATTAATGCCTTATCTTATTTAGTTTGAGAGCAAAAAATGCAGCGTACAAAGCAATATCAGTACAAGTTTGAGAACGTTTTCGAGCGCAGATAGCGATCGACTCGTTTCTTTCAATATTCATGATGGACTTGAAAGCACTCTGCTAATTCTCAAGCACCGTTTAAAAGCGAGCGAGTTCCGCCCTGCCATTGAAGTTGTGAAAGAGTATGGTAACTTACCTCTGGTAAAATGCTTTCCCGGACTGTTAAACCAGGTATTTATGAATATACTGGCTAATGCCATTGACGCTCTGGAGGAGTCAAATAAGGGGCTCAGTTTTAGTGAAATTAAAGCCCGACCTAATCAAATCACGGTTCAAACTGTTCTGAGGGAAGACAACAATCAGGTTTTGATTCGGATTAAGGATAATGGAGTGGGGATGTCAGCCGAAGTCAAGGAAAACATCTTTAACCACTTATTCACTACCAAATCTGTAGGTCAAGGAACGGGATTAGGATTGTCTATATAGCAATCCTAAATGATTATACTCGTTACCAGGAAGAGCCTGGTAACGCATATCCGGAGGCAGAGCCTCCATTGTCGCAGCCGAGGCTCTGCCTCGCTTACATCGGTTCCCAGGAAGAGCCGGGGAACCAGTTAACCAGTTATTGAAACTGATGCGAGAATTGCTATAGCCCACCAAATTGTTGTGGAAAAACATGGACGTACATTAGTGGTGAATTCTTCCCTCGGTCAGGGTTCGGAGTTTGTGATTTGTATTCCGGGGTGAGCAGTTGCTAGTATGTCTTTAGGGCAATTAGCGCAATCGACTAACGTACACCCGATCCAGAGATTCAGGCTCATCATAGCCATCGGCAAAAGTATCGGCTTTAGTAAGAAGAAACATACGGATATTCCGGGTTTCTAGACACCCATGCGTTTAGAAGTGAAATTGTGAGTTGTAAGCTGTGAAACGTAATTTGTCCTCTTGGCGTCCAATATTGTCAGTTTCGATTTTACCCGTACTGGCGATCGCCCCGTCTTTGCTCTGGAATCAACCCGGAAGAGCACAAGAGGGGGAGAGGGTTGGATTGATTCATGCTTCGAGAGCCCGCCAGGGTATGAATTCCCTGGCTGATAGCGAAAGTCGGTTAAAACCGACTGAAATATTGACAGATAGTTCTCTTGAGAGAACTTCAGCTATGAGACAGAGAATTCATTCCCTGTCGAACTATAGGTTTTTGGCTCAATCTGTACCGCCATCTTCGATAATTAGACAAGGCCGCCAAGTGTCTCTAAACGGCCGCATTCTCCCCCTAACTTGGACTCAGCAGCCTGCAAACAGCACTTCTGGGGATTTCCGAACTTGGATTGCTGACGTTGGATTGATGCAAAGTGCGGGAGTGGATTTGCTTAGCAATGCCGACAGTGCCAAACAACCGGTGCAGTGGTTTTCGGTATCTTTAACCGGCGCTCAAAGCTTAGCAGCGCAGGCAACAGGCCCGTATCGTTACTTAGATGTTACCGATTTTGCTAGACTTGCGGGCTGGGAGATATCTGCTGATGGGAATATTCTAAAAATTACTTCTCAAACTGCAAGTGTTACCGGAATTCGGCAAGCAGAAATAGAATCGGGCGATCGCATTGTTGTGGATCTCGATCGACCAACTCCCTGGCAAGTTAACTTTGTCGATAAACCAAGCCCATCGCCGACACGCACACCCAACCCCCCGGACGACCCCACAAAGCCCGCTATCCCAGCGAAAACCCCCGCAGCACCAAACCTCGAAACACCAGACGATCCGACCAAACCCGCTCTCCCGCTGCAAATAACGCCCGCAGCGCCGATCGCCGCTCAAGAATGGTCGATCGCGATCGATGCCAAAGTCGCTCCCGCCTTACTTCAGGGAACTTTCTCAACCAGCAAACAATTGATATCACTAAAAGTCGAACCTGACGGCGCTAAAACTAAAGTCAAAGTAAAGATTCCTTTAGGTTGGCGGCCGCAAGTTTTCAGCCTGGGAAATCCCAATCGATTAGTTATCGACATTCGGCCAGATTGGTTAGTAGAAAAAAACATTGTTTGGGCGCCCGGTGTGCAGTGGCGACAGCAGTATCAGAATTTAGGAACCGCGCGTTTTCCAGTAGTTTGGTTAGAAGTCAATCCGCGTCAAGCTGGTGTAAAAATTCTACCAATTCTCAGCAATCCGCCTACCGATCAAGGCACTGCACCTTTATTGCAAACAGCAGAAGTTTCGGGTGCGGCTGCGGCGATTAATGCAGGTTTTTTCAATCGAATTAATCGCTTAGCTTTAGGGGCAATTCGGCGGGACAATAAATGGCTTTCCGGGCCGATATTGAACCGGGGAGCGATCGCCTGGAACGATCGGGGAGAATTTGCGATCGATCGTTTGACTTTGCAAGAAACTGTGATCACTCCGGCAAATCAAATTTTACCCATTTCTCATCTCAATAGTGCCTACGTACAACCGGGAATCGGTCGCTACAATCTTGATTGGGGAACAACTTATACTCCGTTGTCGGGCAATGAAATAGTTGTGACAGTTGCGGGCGATAGAGTTGTTAGCCAATCCCCCGGAGGTGCGGTGGGGACAACAACTTTTACCATTCCCGCTAACGGTTATATTTTGGCTTTACGTTCGGATTTTTTCCCTGCTGATCAACTCTCTGTCGGCACTTTATTGCGTTTGGAAACTAACACTGTCCCTGCTGATTTTAACCGTCTTCCTTACATTTTAGGAGGCGGGCCAGTGTTGGTACAAAATAGTCGAGTTGTGCTGGATGCTAAGGCGGAAGGGTTTAGTGATGCTTATGTTAGACAGACAGCGATTAGAAGTGCGATCGGGCGAAATGCTGCGGGGAATTTGCTGATTGTAGCGGTGCACAATCGCGCGGGCGGGGCGGGGCCAAATTTCGCAGAACTGGCGCAGATATTGCAGCAAATGGGTGCTGTGGAGGCTTTAAATTTGGATGGGGGAAGTTCGACGAGTTTGTATTTGGGAGGTAGTTTGCTCGATCGACCTCCGTCAACTGCTGCGAGAGTCCATAATGCGATCGGTATTTTCATTCAACCATAAACTGTCACGTTAAATCGTAGGGTGCGTCATTGTACGTTATCTGCTCAAAAAGCGAGAATCTCCGCACTGACGTACCTTACAAACTCTTACTCCTCCCCTTGCTAAGGGAAGCAAGACGACAGGAGATTAAAAATGACCTCATACCAAATTTCGGTTAGTCATTCTCTTGATGATTAACTCTTCGTCATTGCGAACTAAGGAATGAGAATTAAATAACTTACACAAGTTTGTGGGGTGTAGGGTTGGCCGGGACGCCCGCCCTTTTTTGACGGGCGGGACGCCCATCCCACAATAACAATTAAAATCGTAAGTTATTTAATTCGCGATCCTAAGCGATTGCCACGCACAGCGAAAAATGACAAATCATACCAAAAATGGGGTATTCAGTTGACAGTTGACAGTTGACCTGGGATAGCGACCTCTACCTGAAAGGAAGAGGACTGGAGTAATGAATAGTCTTCTTTTCATTTCTCCTTACAAGGGAGAGGCTTTAAACCAATTCTTTCTGGTAAACCCGGATTTGGTAGTAGATCAAATCTGTCGGGCGATCGGCATTCGTGGAGGTGCTGTTTTCCACATCAAATCTATTTCTTCCGGTGTCAATCCGTAAGCTTGATTAACTAAGTTAGATAAACGGTGTTCGAGTCTCAACGCCTCAGCTTTGCGAGATTGAATAGTCGGTGCATATTCATTATAAGTTTCGCGGACTGCTTTTAGTCCAGCCACGCCGAGAGGATCGGAGGATTTTGTTTTCGGCATTCGCTTTCTGATTTCTGCTACGAATTCGGCAAAGGAAAGGGCAGAAAAATCTTCGAGTTTTTGTCCGACTTTATCAATTAAATAAGTGATTTCCAGCCATTGCAAGACATCTAGGTGAGTTTCTTGATTGGTTTTAGCGATTTCTATTAAACGGCTGACAATTGGTTCGACTTCGGCACGAATTGAGTCAGTTGGTGGTGCGATGGGTATATTTTTAAATAAATATCCCATTGGGCTAATCGCCCCTGACAACATTTGAGTAAAAAGTCGATGGCTATACCACCCAATTAGCGGTGAATTGAGCCAACCTAGAAGACAGAAATCGCTGTTAGCCAGAATGAAGGTTTTATCATTTCCATAAGCACTAGAATTATCCCATGCGTCTTGCGGCAAAGTTTGAATAACCTGATAAATAATTTTGGGTTCTTCAAAAACGTTATAGTAAGCACAGCTACGCAGTTCCCACCAGTAACGCCCTTTGTCGGAACGCTTAGACAGTTTTTCTTGCATCGGCTTTATATACTTATATACGGATGGAAAAGTTTGTGCAAATACTTCCTCTGCTTTATCGTTTGCTTTACTCCAGGGCCATACATTATCGCTGCTAGATTTAAGCAAAATAATCCAAAAATTTGCCCACTCCGAATTCCAGCGTTTAATATCTTGTCCCCGGAAATAAGGCTTGATGATTTCAGCAGATTTAGGGTCAGCTTTAACGAGACTATTTTTAGTGGCTTCATCAATCAAAAATGCTTCATTCAATCCTGTTAATATACCCCGATAAGGCTTAACACCCGCAAAATCTTTGAGAGGAACTCCCACTCGTTTAATTTTCTGCATCAACTCATCAACAGCAGGAGGTTCCAGACTCCAAGCATTCGCAGTGAAACGATCTCGCGAAATTTGATAACCGTGTTCTTGAACGTATTGTGTAAGGTTTATATTAGCAAGTTCCTCGCGCGGAACCGGACAAACAATCACAGGCGAATTAGGTTCAGATTTACCTTGCTCAATCTCGCTTTTAGTTTCCGAGATACATAGAGAAGCGTTAGGTTTTCTGACTGCGACAATACAGGGAAAAGTATCAGCATCCTCAAAAATTGGGGCGTGTCCGAAATCAATAATTTGCTCTAGTAAACCTTGACTGGCAAAGAACTTGCGTAGAGGTTCACCGTATCCCGATCGCAGCCATTTATTAGTTACAATATACGAAAGCACACCCCCCGATTTGAGAATCTTTAACCCAACTTCATAATAGTAAGTATAAAGGTCGGCTACACCGTTATATGATTCATAATTTGCTTGCAAGTAAGGTTTAATTGGAGACAACAACTCCTGCCGCACGTAAGGCGGATTACCAATCACAACATCAAAACCGCCATCAGCAAAAATCTGGGGAAATTCCGCTTGCCAATCAAACGCTCTATCTGCTACATTTGAGTCAGCTACAATTGAGTTTCCCGCTTTAATATTATCATCCAAATAAGTCAGAGTTTTACCGGGTTCCGCCGTCTTCAACCACAGTGAAAGCTTGGTAATTTCTGCCGATTCCGACAGCAAATCTACGCCATACAGGTTGTTGCTTAAAATGCTTCTGTTGTTCCGCGTTAATTTCCCAAGCTTTCCCCGCACCTTCAATTACCGGCGTTGCTTAATCAGGGTATGAAAAAAATAAGTTGAAAATTCAGAAGCTTTGTGGATACTGGTTTCTATGATTGGCATATTTAGTCTTTCATACCGTAAATCAGCAACGCCTTACCGAGCAATATCCCAAAATATCCTGAAAAATATCATTAATAAAACTGCCGTGCAGCGAAACTTCTTTAACTTCGTCTAACGTACCCGTTTTAAGTGCAGCAATCCACGTCCCCAATTTTTGGCGGCGCACTTCCATATCTTGCGGAAAGCTAAAAGCACGCAAAGCAGTGTTGAGTGTTTTGCTGTGAAAAAGGGCGCGAGTAGAGCGATTTGTCATCTTTTCAAGCAGGTTAATAAAGTTAATTTTACAGCATCCAAGTGCAACAGCGGCTCAGACCTTCTGCTCTCAAATCAGTTATACTCCAAGGTCGATCCTCTTCGAGGGCTTCGCTAACGCACCCTACCCCCTCAAAAAAGCGCGATCGCCCGCCTCGATCGCACAACCGCCCTAAAAAGCTGAGCTAGCTCTCATTTACTTTGCATATTGTAATTATTAACAAAAGCTATAGTTTTTTCTCAGTAGCTTTCCGCTGCTCCCTTCGGGTTTTACAGCAAAAGTTAAATACAGGTGAGCTTATCTGCACGGAGCGAAAAGTTTTGTTACAATAGGTAAGCTGTTACAAATCGTAACTTATGCTGGTTCCTATTTTAATAATTGACGTTGCCCTCGTTGCCTGGTCTTTGCACTTAATGCAAGAGGCGATCGCGCAACGGGAATTTTCACTAATGCTAGCCGGCACCCTAGTTGCGGTATCAGCCGCCGCTCTGCTAGTCGTCTACTTTCTCATGGGGTCTTGTTTGAGCCATTTGAGCGAAATATCCCAACACACTTACTAAATGATAGTAGGCGATTGACCATTGTCCAGAAGCGAGGAGAGTTTTGTGGAAAAAAAGCCGAAAGCCTTGCCAGCCCAAGGCTCAAAACTAATTTCCCCAAAAAGCTTGACAAATATTGGTCAGTTAAGGCATGATTGAGAGCGCGAAAAGAAAGGGGAATTAGCTCAGTTGGTAGAGCACTACAATGGCATTGTAGGGGTCAGCGGTTCGAGCCCGCTATTCTCCATAAATATTAGATTAGGGATAAATTACTCGTGTACCCTTACTCGTAGGGAAACCGCACTGCCGTGTCCTCATCCCCGTGTACTTAGTCGTAGGGAAACAGCATTGCGGTGGCCTTAAATTCGATCGCGCCCCACACCACAAAAACCAACTTTCCCGTAAAATCAAAACAGTCTACCCGCAACCAAAGCGCTACCTGTGGCAAAGTCAACTGAACCCAACAATCCAGAGAGTCCGAGCCAACTTGCCCGCACGCCTCTGTACGACCTATCATTAGAACTCAAAGCCCGAATGGTGCCCTTTTCCGGGTGGGAGATGGCGGTGCAGTACGCAGGCATCAGCAGCGAACACCAAGCAGTGCGCCAGCAAGCAGGAATGTTCGACATTTCCCACATGGGAAAATTTGGTTTGAGAGGGAAACAAGTAAGAGAAAAATTTCAACCCTTAGTACCCTCAGACTTGAGCCGCTTGCAACCGGGTCAAGCTCAATATACAGTCTTGCTAAATGCCAAAGGCTGCATCTTAGACGACATTATTTTCTACTGCCAAGAACCAGACGCCACCACGAGCGAAGAACGGGCAGTAATCATTGTCAACGCCGCCACTCGTATTAGAGATAAAGCCTGGATTGCCGCCCACTTAGAAGTGAGCGATGTTAGTTTTGCCGACATCTCCAAAAACAAAGTTTTGATCGCAATTCAAGGACCAGAAACTGTTAGTTTCATCCAGCCTTTAGTAGAAGACAACCTAGCACCAATTAAGGCTTTCGGTCACTTAGAAACAAACCTGTTAGGGCAGCCGAGTTTTATCGCCAGAACTGGCTACACCGGCGAAGATGGGTTTGAAATCATGGTGGATGCCGAAGCAGGAAAAGAACTGTGGCAAAAACTGTTAGCTGCTGGCGTTGTACCCTGCGGTTTGGGCGCGAGAGATACCTTGCGTTTAGAAGCAGCAATGGCTCTTTACGGTCAAGATATCGACGACAATATCACACCTTTAGAGGCGGGATTGGGTTGGGTAGTTCACCTCGACACCAAAGGCGATTTTATTGGTCGTGAGGTTTTGGAACAGCAGAAAGCAAGTGGAGTATCAAAGCGGTTGGTAGGGTTAGAAATGCAGGGGCGGCACATTGCGCGCCACGGGTATCCGGTAATATTTGAAGGCGAATCAGTAGGAGAAGTTACTAGCGGTACATTATCGCCTACTTTGAATCGGCCAGTAGCCCTCGCATTTGTTCCCGCAAAATTAGCGAAAATCGGTCAGGAATTAGAAATCGAAATTCGCGGGAAAAACTATCCGGCTAGTGTGGTCAAAAAACCATTTTATCGATCGCAAAATCGGCTAAATTAAAGGTATGGTTTCTTAGCTAAAATTATCTTCGCTAGACAAGATGGCATAGATATTTGATTGATAGAACAACCGCAGATGCAAGGCAGATAAACACAGATAAACGCAGATAATTTTAAGATAGTTGGCGAATTAATGCTAAAAATCTGCTGTAAATCAAGAAAATCCCTGGCTGAGGTACTCTAGGAGTTTCAGATATTAAACACCCATAGTTTAATAAGATTTAACTGATACTTTTTTATTGCAAGGAATTGACATGGCACTAACATACCCCGATGACCTGAAATACCTAGACACTCACGAATACATCCGACTCGAAGGCGAAATTGCCACCATAGGCATTAGTGCCTTTGCAGTTGACCAACTCGGCGATATCGTGTTTCTAGATTTGCCCGAAGTGGGTGCAGGTTTGGAAAAGGGCGAAGCTTTCGGTACAGTCGAGTCAGTGAAAGCCGTTGAAGACTTGAAAGCACCAGTTACCGGTACAGTCGTAGAACGCAATGATGACATTATAGAGTCTCCCGAAAATTTGGCGGAAGACCCCTATGGTGCTGGGTGGCTACTGAAAGTGCGCGTTGACAACGCCAGCGAGGCCGATGATGCTTTGTCTGTCGAGGAGTATCGCCAAATGGTGGAAGGGGAGTAGCGGAAAGGGGGAGAGTGGGGGAGTGAGGGAGTAGGAGAGGGGGAGAGGGGGAAATCGTTTCTCTTCCTTCTTCTTTCTTCCTTTCTTCTGTGACTAAATGTTACAAACAAAGAAGAAAAGTAAATTCAGGAGAATCCGCCTTGGTACTCTACAGCCCTCAACTTGAACCCAACCCGCAGCAAAACCTTTCCCCCATCGATGGTTTTGCGGGCCGACACATTGGCCCGACACGCAGCGAAATCCAGCAAATGCTTGATGTTTTGGGCATTTCCAGTCTCGATGAGTTGATTGACAAAACGGTTCCAGCGGCGATTCGTATTTCTGCATCCTTACAACTTCCCGCAGCGCAAAGCGAGTACAGCGCTTTGGCAGAATTGAAAGAAATTGCGGCAAAAAATCAGGTATTTCGATCGTACATCGGCACAGGATATCACGACTGCATAACTCCGCCCGTCATCCAGCGGAATATCCTAGAAAATCCCGGCTGGTATACAGCTTACACTCCCTACCAAGCCGAAATTGCTCAAGGGCGATTGGAAGCTTTACTGAACTTCCAAACCATGATAATTGACCTCACGGGTTTGGAAATTGCCAACGCTTCTTTGCTGGATGAAGGGACAGCGGCGGCGGAAGCGATGGCGGTGAGTTACAGCGCCAGCAAAAAGGGGGCAAAAGCGTTTTTTGTTTCCCAAGATTGCCACCCTCAAACTGTGGAAGTTGTGCAAACTCGCGCTAAGCCGTTGGGAATTGAGGTAATTGTCGGCGACCATCAAAGCTTTGAGTTCGATCGTACAATCTTCGGCGCTCTCCTGCAATACCCCGCCACAGATGGCGCAATTTACGACTATACCGATTTTATTCGATCGGCACACGAAGTCGGCGCATTAGTCACAGTAGCCGCCGACATTTTGAGCCTTTGCTTGCTCACACCCCCCGGCGAATTCGGCGCGGATATAGCCGTAGGAAGCACTCAGCGCTTCGGAGTGCCGATGGGATTCGGAGGGCCCCACGCCGCCTATTTCGCCACGCGAGAAGAGTTTAAACGGCAAGTTCCGGGGAGAATCGTCGGCGTTTCTAAAGATGCCAACGGCAAATCTGCTTTACGTTTGGCCTTGCAAACTCGCGAACAGCACATCCGCCGCGAAAAAGCAACCAGCAATATTTGTACGGCTCAAGTTTTGCTGGCAGTGATGGCGAGTATGTATGCTGTTTATCACGGCCCGTCTGGACTGAAAGACATTGCTGAGAAAGTATGGACTTTAACAGCACTTTTGGCATCCGGTTTAAGAAGTTTCGGATACAAAATTGGTTCTCAACCTTTCTTCGATACTTTGCGGGTCGAATTGGGAGACAAACCGCTGTCAGAAATTCTAGAAGCTGCTAAAGTTCGCAAAATTAATCTCCGAATTTTCGATAATTCGACAGTGGGAATCACGTTAGATGAAACTGTCACCGTTGAAGATGTGCAAGAGTTGTGGAAAATTTTTGCACATGATAAGGATTATATCAGGGCCGACGGGCAGAACGCTCTCAACATTCCGCTGGATGCAGACGCATTGAATTCCTATTTGACCTTACCAGATTTTTGCGATCGCACCAGCAGCTATCTCGCCCATCCGGTTTTCAACAGCTACCATTCAGAAACTGAACTTTTGCGCTATTTGCACCGTTTAGAAGCCAAGGATTTATCGCTAAATACATCGATGATTCCCTTGGGCTCTTGCACAATGAAGTTGAATGCAACAGCAGAGATGATGCCGGTGACTTGGGCGGAATTTGGCAAGATACATCCTTTTGCGCCCCGCGAACAAACTCGCGGCTATCAAAAGATGTTCGTGCAACTAGAACAGTGGCTGGCAGAAATCACAGGTTTTGCGGGAATTTCTTTGCAGCCAAACGCCGGTTCTCAGGGCGAATACGCGGGTTTGTTAGTTATTCGTCAATACCACGAACACCAAGGCGAATCTCACCGAAATATCTGTTTGATTCCCCAGTCAGCCCACGGTACAAATCCGGCTAGCGCGGTGATGGCGGGGATGAAAGTAGTTCCAGTGGAGTGCGATTCTCAAGGCAATATTGATGTTGCTGACTTACACAAGAAAGCCGAAAAACACAAAAATGAACTGGCGGCTTTGATGGTGACATATCCATCAACGCACGGCGTTTTTGAGGAAGAAATTAAAGAAATTTGCGAGATTGTCCACAACTGTGGCGGACAAGTTTATATGGACGGCGCAAATATGAATGCTCAAGTTGGTTTGTGCCGCCCCGGTGATTTTGGTGCTGATGTTTGTCACTTAAATTTGCACAAAACTTTCTGTATTCCCCACGGCGGCGGCGGGCCGGGAATGGGGCCGATTGGGGTAATGTCTCATTTGGTGCCTTTCTTACCTTCTACTGATGAAGAATTAAAATCTTACCCCCCTCAACGGGGGGGCGAAATATCCCAATCAGTTGGTGCTGTTTCTGCAGCGCCTTGGGGAAGTGCGAGCATTTTGACTATTTCTTGGATGTACATTCGGATGATGGGAGGAGTTGGCTTAACTGAGGCAACAAAAGTAGCAATTCTTAATGCTAATTACATGGCAAAACGCTTAGAATCTTATTATCCGGTTTTGTACAAAGGGAAAGCTGGTTTGGTGGCGCACGAGTGTATTCTAGATTTGCGATCGCTCAAAAAATCTGCGGCTATTGAAGTCGAAGATATCGCTAAACGGTTGATGGATTACGGCTATCACGCGCCGACGGTTTCTTGGCCGGTTGCTGGTACGGTAATGGTGGAACCGACGGAAAGCGAATCGAAGCAGGAATTAGACCGCTTTTGCGAGGCGATGATTGCGATTCGAGCTGAAATTGCGGAAATTGAAAAAGGTAATGTTGACGCGCAAAATAACGTCTTGAAAAATGCGCCGCATACCGCAGAATCTCTGATGGTTGATGAGTGGAATCGTCCTTATACTCGCGCGCAAGCGGCTTATCCGGCACCTTGGACTCGCGAATATAAGTTTTGGCCTGCGGTGGGCCGGATAGATAATGCGTTTGGCGATCGCAATTTTGTCTGTTCTTGTTTGCCAATGGAGGCTTACACTCAAGGTTAAATCGCTTTCTCCGGGTGCGGGATGTGCACTTTACCCCTAGATAAAGTTTAGGTGCGCATGGCGCACCTTACCCTACATAAACGCGCTGAAAAAGATTTAATAAAAAACTACAAAAACCGCCAGTAATATCAATTCCGGTTGCACTCATACAAGATTGTTGACTGTTGACTGTTGACTGTTGAAGGAGGGGTAGAAAAACTGAATGGTTGAGTGTTAACTGTTGACTCGATTTTATTATTCCGATGCAACGGGAAACGATATAAAATAAAAATTTCGCGTGGCTGATTAACGGTATGAAAGGCTAAATAGGGCTTGCTGAATATATCGATCGCACTTGAGGTAGCCTGGGTTTTGAGCGCGCGATCGAGAATAAAGTGCA